>JAYGEA010000166.1:0-14184 GCA_046582635.1 Alphaproteobacteria bacterium | reverse complement strand
CTTGACGACAAAGTAGCCGTCGCGTTCGAACTGGGCCCGCTCGTCGGGCGAGAGCAGTAAATCGGGGTTCGGGTCCATCAAGCCGGCAGTCCCCCGGCCGCCGCGCTCATGCGGCCCAGGTCATCCAAAGCATCTTGATCGTGGATAAGGCCAAGATACAGTTTGGTGAAGACTTGCTCTGCCCTGGATAGCGGTATGCCGCCCACCAGATGGTCGTCGTCGCGGCTCATCGCTCAACCCTCGTCTTGATAACAGGACGGATAGTTTAGCGCAGACGGATGATCATGTATTTGATAAAGGCCCGGTCCACCGTCGCCTGGGCCGCGCCGCGCCAGACCTGGAAGGCCTGGTCATAGGTGGAATAGACGCCCCGCATGTCCAGGGCGCCCAGATCGACGAATTCGGCCCTGCGCGGGTCGTGGACTTCACCGCCCATGACCATGAACAAGGGCTGGTCTTCCTGGTCGAACTTACGCGGTTCCGCTGTGGGTATGTAGTGTGCAAGTGCTGACATGGGCCGCCTTATAGCAGGATTTGTTGGGCGGTCTATGCGGAATTCGCGCTGCCGGACACTTTGTCGCGGCGCGGCCATATCAACAGCGCGGCGAGCAGAACCGCGCCGGCGATAGCGTAAAAACCTAAATGATATCCGCCGCTTAGGTAAACGGTGGCGGAAAACAGCGTTGGCCCCACCACCAGGCCAAAATAGGTGAAGAAGATGCTGCCGCCCGTGGCGGCGCTGATCTGGCCTTGTGGGGCGACCCGGGCGATTTCGGCCAGGAAGACGCCGTTCCAACTGGCCGCCGTGGCCCCCACAGCCGCCGCCACGGCGAGCAGGCCCGCATACGGCCAATCGCTTTGAAATTGCGCGACAAGTATCACCGATAGGGCGGATGCCACCCCCAAACCGGCCAGCACATAGGCCGACCGGACAAACCGGTCGGCGATCCAGCCCCAGAAAATCCGCGCGTCGACGCCGATCAAATGCATGGCGGAATAGGCCACCCCGGCCCGGATCAGATCCAGGCCCACGTGGTCCACCAGATAGGTGACCAGAAAGGCGAACAGGCAGGACTGAACCCCGGCAAAGATGAACGAGGCCGTGGTCAACCGCCGCAAGGGGGCATGCGAGGCCAGCAGGTGAAGTTGCCGCCAGACACCTTGCACCGACAGGCGCCGGCCAGGTTGGCGGTCATCATCGGCCTTGGCGCGTAGAGGTTGCACCAGGATGGCGGTGGCGATGCCAAGAGCGGCGGAAACCATCAACGCCTCCCGCCAGCCGCTGCTCAAAACGATAAAAGGCACGACGATCCCGGCCAGAAAGCCGCCCAGGGGCGCCCCGCTTTGCTTGATGGAAAATACCAGGGCCAGGTCTTTTGGCTTTGCGACGCGGGCCAGAATGTGCGAGGCGCCCGGCGTATTCGGACCATAGCCAAGGCCCAGCACCACGCCGCAGGCCAAAACCAGGGCCAGGATACCGGCTGTGCTGGCGGCCAGGCTGCAGGCTGAGAGGACCATGCCGATCTGCATGATCCTGAGGGCGCCGAAACGGCTGGTCAGTGCGCCCATGACCAGGGAAACCGGCATGGCGCCGAGAAAAACCAGAGCCGTGTAAAAACCGACGTGACCGGGTTGAAAGCCGACGTCCGCCGCCATTGCCGGGGCCAGGACAGGCACGGTCAGAAACATCATGGCCGTGACGGTCTGCATGGTGGTGGTGCCGGCCAATGGCCAGAGAATATCAGGCCGGAGGACAGGACGCATGGCGCCGGAAACACTCTTTGTCGGTGGAGGTGAGACGCTATAATAGCCGCGATTCAGGGAAAGGACAGGTCAAATGACGGTCGGCAATCCAACTTTGCAACCAGGCGACCTGGGCCGCCATGGCGACAGCCTGACCCGGCCCGAATGCGTCTTGTGCCTGGCCGATGGCACGGTGGTTACCTCACATTGGGGCGGCGGGGTCAGTGTCATCGGTGTGGATGGCGGCCGGCGGGATATTCTGGGCCAACGGAATGACCGCCCGCCCGTGGCGACCAACGGTTGCGCCCTGACCCAGGACGGGGATTTCCTGTTGGCGGATCTGCATGGCGAAGGCGGCGGCGCTTGGCGTCTGAGCCAGGGCGGAGACTTGCGCCCGGTCTTGCTTGAAATCGACGGCGTGCCGCTGCCGCCGACCAATTTTGTCGGCGTCGATCACCGCCAGCGCATCTGGATCACGGTTTCCACCCGCCATGATCCCCGCGCCCTGGCCTACCGGGGGGACGTGGCGGATGGTTTCATTGTCCTGATCGACGAACGCGGGCCGCACATCGTTGCCGATGAAATCGGCTATACCAACGAGGCCATCGTCGATCCCACCGGCGATTGGCTTTACGTCAACGAAACTTTTGCCCGGCGCACCTCCCGTTACCGCATCCGGGACACTGCCCTGGGACGGCGCGAAACCTTCGTGGAATATGGCGCGGGCACCTACCCCGACGGCCTGGCATTTGACGAAGAAGGTGCGTTCTGGATGACCTCCGTGGTCTCCAACCGGGTGATCCGCGTTACCCCCGACCGCAAGCAGCACATCGTGCTGGAGGAAAACGACCCCGACCAATTGGCGGCGGTGGAGGCGGCCTTTCAGGGCGGGACCATGGGCCGGGAACATTTAGACAGTATAAATTCCGATGTCATGCAATCGGTCTCGTCCATCGCCTTCGGCGGCCCGGACCGGCGCACCGCATATTTGGGCAATCTGCTGGATCACAAACTGTATACCTTCAAAAGCCCGGTCGCGGGTGCGGCGCCATCCCATTGGAACGTTCGGCTGTGAAGCCGTTTGAATTTTAATCTTCGCGGAGAAATGAGACCATGGCCGTTCGCGTCGCCGTCATCGGGGCGGGGTATTTCGCCCATTTTCACCAGGAGGCCTGGATGCGGTTGCCGGGCGCCGAATTGGTGGGCATATGCGACCTTGATGGCGAAAAGGCGGCCGCGGCGGCGGCTGTTCATGGCGTCCCCGCCTTTACCGGCCACGAGGAAATGTTCGCGGCCACCAAACCTGATTTGGTGGACATCGCAACGCCGCCCGCCTCCCATCTGGAGCTTGTGACGGCAGCTGCGGAGCTCGGTCTGCCGGTGATCTGTCAAAAACCCCTGGCGCCGACCCTTGCCGAGGCCGAGGCGGTGGTGGTGGCGGCGGAACGGGCCGGGACGTTGTTGGTGGTACACGAAAACTTCCGCTTTCAACCCTGGTATCGCGAGATGCGGCGCCTGCTGGGCGCCGGGTCGTTGGGCAATCTGCACGGTGTTTCATTTCGTTTGCGGCCCGGCGATGGCCAGGGCGCCATGGCCTATCTGGCCCGCCAGCCCTATTTTCAGCGCATGGAGCGTTTTCTGGTGCATGAAACCGCGATCCATTTCATTGACACCTTCCGCTTTCTATTGGGCGAAGTCTCCGGCGTCACGGCCCGTCTGCGCCGCATGAACCCGCACATCGTGGGCGAAGACGCGGGCGTCATCATATTCGAATTTGCCGCCGGGCAGACCGGCCTGTTCGACGGCAACCGCCTGAACGAGCACGTGGCGGACAACACCCGCCTGACCATGGGCGAGATGTGGCTGGAAGGTTCCGCGGGCGTGCTGCGCCTGGACGGCGGCGGTGGTTTGTGGTGGAAGCCCCACGGCGGGGCGGAGACGGCCCATGACTACGGCTGGTCCGACATGGGCTTTGGCGGCGACAGCGTTTATTCCTTGCAGGCCCACGTCCTGTCCCACCTGCGCGACGGCACCCGGTTGGAGAATTCCGGGCGCGATTATCTGCGCAATCTGGAGATCGAGGAAGCGGTCTATCGTTCCGCCAAGGAAAACCGCTTTATGCCGTTGTAGCGGCTATTATGCCCTTTCCGAAATTGCGGTAGGGAAACTCGGCCGCGACGTGCCCTAATCCTCGAAGGCGGTGGTGCCCCGGATCATGGTCAGGAATTCGCGCCGGGTGGCCGGGTTCTCGCGGAAGGCGCCCAGCATGCGGGAGGTGGCCAGGGCCGCGCCGGGCTTGTGCACGCCGCGGGTGGTCATGCACTGGTGCGAGGCCTCGATCACCACGGCGACACCCAGGGGTTGGAGGACTTCCTGAATGGTATTGGCAATCTGCGCTGTCATTTTTTCCTGAATTTGCAGGCGCTTGGCATAAACCTGCACCAGGCGGGCCAGTTTGGAAATGCCCACCACCCGGTGATCGGGCAGATAGGCGATATGGGCCCGGCCCAGGATCGGCGCCATGTGATGTTCGCAATGGCTTTCGAAGCGGATATCGCGGAGCAGCACCATTTCGTCGTAGCCGTCCACCTCCTCGAAGGTGCGTTGCAGGATGTCCACCGGGTCGTCGTGATAGCCGGCGAAATATTCCTCATAGGCCCGGGCCACGCGCTCCGGTGTGCCGGCCAAGCCCTCGCGCGTTGGGTCATCGCCGGTCCAGCGGATCAGCGTACGCACGGCTGCCTCCGCCTCCGCCCGGCTGGGACGGCGCTCCCGGGCGGCGCGCCGTTCGGCGGCCAAGGCCTCGGCCAGCTTCAGTTCCGGATCCAGTTTTTGCTGCTTGTTCATGGTCGTGCTCTCGTTTCCCATCCGCCCATTACCGCCGATTAGTCATTGCCGGGCTTGACCCGGCAATCCAGGGGCAACAAACGAAAGTGTCGGTTGCTCTGGATCCCCGGGTCAAGCCCGGGGATGACGGTGGTGGCTTCGCGTGGCCGCCAATGTAGGCATCAAGGCAAAAAGGGCAAGGGTATTGCTGTGGACTAAGCGTCCAGTCCGCCGGCGCTGGTGATGAAGTCAACCACCACGTCCAGCCCCTCGTGGGTTTTCAGATTGGTAAATACAAACGGCCGCTCGCTGCGCATGCGCTTGGTGTCGGCGCGCATGACCTCCAGATCGGCGCCGACATGGGGTGCGAGGTCAATCTTGTTGATGACAAGCAGGTCGGAGCGGGTGATGCCGGGGCCGCCCTTGCGGGGGATTTTTTCACCGGCCGCTACGTCGATGACATAAATGGTCAAATCGGCCAATTCCGGGCTGAAGGTGGCGGCCAGATTATCGCCGCCGGATTCAATCAGGCAGATTTCAGCCTTGGGGAAGGCATTGCTCATCTGCGCCACTGCGGCCAGGTTGATGGAGGCATCCTCGCGGATCGCCGTGTGGGGGCAGCCGCCGGTTTCAACACCCATGATGCGTTCGGCGGGCAAGGCGCCGCTGCGGGTCAGGATCAACTGATCCTCCTTGGTATAGATATCATTGGTGATCACCACCATGTCCCTCTCACCGCTCATGCGGCGGCACAAGCCCTCCAAAAGGGCGGTCTTGCCCGAGCCCACGGGGCCGCCGACGCCAATCCGTAGGGGGCCATGGTCGGGTGATAGATTTATAACTGCGCTCATGATCGAAATAGCCTCGTATATTGGGTTTCATGTTGCATGCTGGCCCAGTCCACCATGATGGCGGCGGAGCCTAAATCATCAATTGTCGCCGTGGTGGCCTCGGCCGCCACGGCCAATACCGCATCTTCCAAGGCCGCCTGGGCCAGTTGTCCATCGGTCTGGCCCAAGGGGACCAAGCGGACGGCGGCATTGATCAGATTGGCCAGCCAGGCTTGCAGATGCAAATGCAGGGCGGCCTTCGCGTCAATGCCATGGGCCTTGCAGGCCATGGCGACGGCAATAGGCAGGGCGGGCCGCACTGTCAATTTATGGGCCAGGGCGGACAAATCGCCGCGGGGCCAGGCCTTTTGCACCATATGCAGGAAGGCCTCCCCCTGGGATAATCCTTCCAGGGCCAATTCCTCGGTCGAAAATGACGCCGCCGCCAATTCAGCGACTTCCAGAAAAGCATCACCATCCGACGTCAATGCCGTGGCCAGGAAGATGCCCTCGTTTCGCCCGCTGCCATGCAGCAGATCGGCCTCCAGCCAGGCAATCAAGCTATTCCTGTCGTGCACCAGACCTGCTTCAACGGCGTATTCCAGGCCATGGGAATAGCTGAACGCGCCAATGGGGAAGGCCGGCGACAGCCAGCTTTGCAGGCGCAATCGCTGCTGTAGATCAGTGGTCATGATTGTGTTGCTTGCCGTGTTCCCCGCCATGGTCATCATAGGCGCCGCCCTCGGGCTGGAACGGCTCAACAACCTCTCCGACCTCGGCCCCCATGCCGATTACCATGGCCTCGATCACGTGATCGGGGCGGATGCGCAGGCGTTCGGCGGTGACGTCCGTGGGCAGATGGCGGTTGCCCAGGTGCCAGGCGATGCGCAGCAGCGCCAGGGGTGTCGGGCAGCGGATTTCCAACAGCGCCTCCGGCGCCGCCCGCACCGCCAGCCAGCGGCCGTCGCTGACCCGCAGGCCATCGCCATGGGCCATGGCAATGGCCTTGGGCAGATCCAGCAGGATTTCCTCACCGCCGTCCGTGTGCAGGCGGATGCGCCGGCGGTGGCGGTCATCGAATGCCAGGGTGACGCTGTCTTCGGCCAGCTCCGCCGGCCAATGTGAGCCATGAAAATGTGCGATGGCGCGTTCCATTGTTCTCTTCCTAAAACATGAAGTAGCGTTGCGCCATGGCCAGAACTTCGGCCGGCTCGCAGGTCAGCAGTTTGCCGTCGGCGCGCACTTCATAGGTTTCCGGGTCCACCTCGATCTTCGGCATAGCGTCGTTCAGGACCATTGCCGCCTTGCCGATGCCGCCGCGGGTGTTGCCGACCGCCAGGACCTGCTTGGCCAGACCGTACCTCTCGCCCACGCCCAGGCCGGCCTGGGAGACAAATGTTACGGCGGAGGCTGCCTGGGCCCCGCCGAAGGCCCCGAACATGGGGCGCAGGTATTGCGGCTGCGGCGTTGGGATGGAGGCGTTGGGGTCGCCCATCTGGGCGGCGGCGATGGTGCCCATCTTCAAAACCAGGTCCGGCTTGACGCCGAAGAAGGCCGGTGACCAGACGCAAAGGTCCGCCAGTTTCCCCACTTCGACCGAACCCACATGTTCCGAAATGCCCTGCGCGATGGCCGGGTTGATGGTGTATTTGGCGATATAGCGCCGGGCGCGCAGGTTGTCGTTGTCGCCGGTTTCGCCGTCCAGGGCGCCGAACTGTTTTTTCATCTTATCGGCGGTCTGCCAGGTGCGGATGATCACTTCACCCACCCGGCCCATGGCCTGGCTGTCCGAGGCGATGACCGAAAATGCGCCCAGGTCGTGCAGAATATCTTCCGCCGCGATGGTCTCCTTGCGGATGCGGCTTTCGGCGAAGGCCACATCCTCGGCAATGCTGGGGTCCAGATGATGGCAGACCATCAGCATGTCCAGATGTTCGTCCACGGTATTCCTGGTATAGGGCCGCGTGGGGTTGGTTGACGAGGGGATGACATTGGCCTCGCCGCAGACCTTGATGATATCGGGGGCATGGCCGCCGCCCGCGCCTTCGGTGTGGAAGGCATGAATGGTGCGGCCCTTGAAGGCGGCGGTGGAATTCTCGACAAAGCCGGATTCGTTCAAGGTGTCTGTGTGGATCATCACCTGGACGTCCATCTCGTCCGCCACGGAAAGACAAGTGTCGATGGCCGAGGGCGTGGTGCCCCAATCCTCGTGCAGTTTCAAACCACAGGCCCCGGCCTCCACCTGTTCCACCAACGCCGCCGGCAGCGAGGCATTGCCCTTGCCGAAAAAGCCAAGGTTCATGGGGAAGCCGTCGGCGGCCTGCAACATGCGCTGAAGATGCCACGGCCCGGGCGTGCAGGTGGTGGCGTTGGTGCCGGTGGCGGGGCCCGTGCCGCCGCCCATCATGGTGGTGATGCCCGAGAACAGCGCCTCCTCAATCTGCTGCGGGCAGATGAAATGAATGTGCACGTCCAAGCCGCCGGCGGTAATGATCTTGCCCTCGCCCGCGATCACTTCCGTCGGAGGTCCGATAATGATATCGACACCGGGCTGGACGTCCGGGTTGCCGGCCTTGCCGATGGCGGTGATGCGGCCATCCTTGATGCCGATATCGGCCTTGACCACGCCCCAGTGATCCAGGATCAGGGCGTTGGTGATGACCGTGTCGACGGCGCCCCCCGCCCGGGTGATTTGTGACTGGCCCATGCCGTCGCGAATGACCTTGCCGCCGCCGAATTTGACCTCCTCGCCATAGGTGGTGTGGTCCCTTTCCACTTCAATAAACAGCTCCGTATCCGCCAGGCGGACTTTGTCGCCCACCGTGGGGCCGTACATATGGGCATAGTCATCCCGGTTCATTCTTGCTGGCATGATCTAGCCCTCCCCATCCAGGGCGCCGCGCACGGCGCCATTAAAACCATGCACCGTGCGGTGGCCCAGATAGGGCACCAGGGGCACTTCGCGGCTTTGCCCCGGTTCAAACCGGATGGCGGTGCCGGCGGGGATATCCAGGCGGCGTCCGCGGGCGGCGTCCCGGTCAAAATCCAGGGCCCCATTGGTTTCAAAGAAATGATAGTGGCTGCCGACCTGAACGGGACGGTCGCCCGTATTGGCTATGGTCAGGGTGACGACATCTTGGCCCTGGTTCAGGGTCAGCTCGCCGCTTTGCGCGATTATTTCGCCCGGAATCATGTTTCTAAACCTCAACGAATGGGGTGGTGCACGGTGACCAGCTTGGTCCCGTCGGGAAAAGTGGCTTCGACCTGGACGTCGTGGATCATCTCCGGGATGCCCTCCATGACCTGGTCACGGCTGATGACATCGGCGCCCGCCGCCATCAGATCGGCGACGCTGCGACCGTCGCGGGCCCCTTCGACGACGAAGTCGGTGATCAGGGCAATAGACTCGGGATAGTTCAGCTTCACGCCGCGCTCCAGCCGATTGCGGGCGACCATGGCCGCGGTGGCGACCATCAGCTTGTCTTTCTCCCGTGGGGTCAGAAACATATGGTTCCTCCTCGAAGATATTTCATTAACAGGCCCAAACGCGGGGCAGGGGGCAGGGGCGGCCGTGCAGAGCGGCGCGAAAGGCCAAAAGAAATTTTTCCACATCCCGCCGCAGATCCATGGGATCGCGGCCTAGAAATCGGCAGATCAACAAGCCCGGCCGCGTGCTGACGCCGGCCCGGCAGGTGGTCTGCTTGAAGAACTCTCTGACCGGTTCCACGTGGTCTGCCGCATTGGCGCCAACGTAGATCATTGTTGCCATGGCCTTGGCGCCGTCCAAAAGTGATGGACGCTGGCGCAGGGCCTCGATATCGCCGCGCAGACTGAAATCATCGGCCCAAATCAGCTTGCCGTCCCGGCGCACCCGCCATCGGTCATGCACGGCCGCGTTGGTTAAACGTTCACCGCTGGCCAGGCGCCCCAGCACCAGCCAATCCAGGGCGATCAGTTTGCTGTTTTCATCAATTTCGATGTCCGTCTTGCGGGCCAGGGCGGCGCCGTCGAACAAAATGGTTTCCTGAGGCAGCCATTCCAGAAAAGCGCCGCCGCTCACATTCAACTGACAGCCCACCCGGCTGTCGTCGCCCCGTGATCGATAGACTTTTTCCGCAGCCTGGGTCGTCGCCGTCACCACGGCGCCATCCGTGGCGCTGACCGCATAGTTCAATTGATCGCCGTCGGTGATGCCGCCGGCGGTGTTCAACAACACAGCCTCGACCTGGCCGCCGGGCCGCCGGGGCAACAGAACACGGCAGGGATTGGCCTGGTAAAGATCCGTCAGGCGGCTGTCCGGCCCGGAAAAGGAAACCTTGGCGGCGCCCTGCAAACGTTGAAGGCGCTGAAGTTTTATCGGCGGTTCAGACCGTGAGATAGCGGCGTACATCTGCCTCCACCATATCCGACCTTTGTCCCGATAACACCACCTCGCCCCGCTCCATGACGACAAAACTATCGGCCAGGTCCCGGGCGAACTCGAAATATTGCTCCACCAGCACGATGGCCATGTCGCCCCGGTCCCGCAGCATGCCGATAATGCGCTGGATATCCTTGATGACGGAGGGCTGGATGCCTTCGGTCGGCTCGTCCAGGACCAGCAGGCGCGGTTGCATGGCGAGGGCCCGGGCGATGGCCAGTTGCTGTTGTTGCCCGCCCGACAGATCACCGCCCCGGCGGTTCAGCATGTCCTTGAGCACGGGAAACAGCTTAAACGTCTCGGGCGGCAGGCGGCGCTCGGTGCGGGGCAGGGCGGCAAAGCCCGAACGCAGGTTTTCATCCACGGTCAGAAACGGAAATATTTCCCGCCCCTGGGGCACGTAGGCAATTCCCGCCCTCGCCCTGGCATGGCTGGGGAATTTGGTGATGTCCCGGTCTTCCCAGTTAATGGCGCCCTTTCGGATGCCTTGCTGGCCGACAATGGCCCGCAACAAAGAGGTTTTGCCAACGCCGTTGCGGCCCAGAACGCAGGTAACCTCACCCAGTTTGGCGGTTAGGGAGACGCCACGCAGGGCCTGGGAGGCGCCGTAGAAAAGATCGATGTTATCCACATGCAACATCGCCTAGCGTCCTAAATAGACTTCGATAACACGTTGGTCGTTCTGCACCACTTCCAAGGCGCCTTCCGCGAGTACGGCGCCTTCATGCAGCACGGTGACTTTGGTGCCCAGGGCGCGAACGAACTCCATATCGTGTTCCACCACCACCACGGACCGCGTCTTGGCGATGCCGCGCAGCAGATCGGCGGTCTGTTCGGTTTCCGCATCCGTCATGCCGGCCACGGGTTCATCGACCAGCAGCAGGTCGGGCTGCTGCATCAACAGCATGCCGATTTCCAGCCATTGTTTTTGCCCATGGGACAGATCGCCGGCCAGTTTGCCGCGGTCCCCGCTCAGTGCGATGGTCGCAAGGGTTTGGTCGATGGCATCTTGCTGTTCGCCGGACAGCTTGGCGATCAGGGTCGCGAAGGGACCGCGTGGGGCCTTTTGCGCCAGTTGCAAATTGTCTTCCACGCTGTGACTTTCGAACACCGTGGGTTTCTGGAACTTGCGGCCGATGCCCAGATTGGCGATTTCCGCCTCGTCCAATTTGGTCAGATCGATATCGCCCTGAAACAAGGCGGTGCCCTTGTCCGGGCGGGTGCGGCCGGTGATGATATCCATCATGGTGGTCTTGCCCGCGCCGTTGGGGCCAATGACGGCGCGCATCTCGCCTTGTTCCACAACCAGGCTCAAATCGTTCAGGGCCTTGAAGCCGTCGAAGGAGACGGAGATGCCGGCAAGATACAGGACATCGCTCATGACCGGCTCCGCCCCATAATTCCGAATGGAAACAGTTTGAAGCTGCCGGCGATGCCCTTCGGCAGGAACAGGGTGACGGCAATGAACAGGGCGCCCAGGGCGAACAGCCAGACCTCGGGAAAGGCGGCGGTCAGATAGCTTTTTGCAAGGTTGACGAAAATGGCGCCCATGGCCGCGCCATACAAGGTGCCCCGCCCGCCGAGCGCCACCCAGACCACGATCTCGATGGAGTTGGCGGGGGCGAATTCGCCGGGATTGATGAT
Organism: Alphaproteobacteria bacterium; assembly: GCA_046582635.1. Lineage (GTDB taxonomy): Bacteria > Pseudomonadota > Alphaproteobacteria. The sequence continues at coordinate 2,721 of JAYGEA010000166.1, read as the reverse complement.
GCCCACCTGGGGCACATACAGGGCACCGGCGATGCCGGCCATCATTGCCGACAGAGTGAAAACGAACAGCTTGTAGTGTTCCACCCGATAGCCAAGGAACCGCGTGCGGCTTTCCGCGTCCCGAATGCCCACCAGAATCTTGCCGAATTTCGATGTGACAATGGCCCGGCAGAGAATAAATCCGCCCAGCAGCGCCAGGCCCGAGGCGACGAACAGGGCGGCGCGGGTGCCTTGGCTGCGCAGATCGAAACCCAGCAGCTCCTTGAAATCGGTCAGGCCGTTGTTGCCGCCAAAACCCATGTCGTTGCGGAAAAAGGCCAGCATCAGGGCGAAGGTCATGGCCTGGGTGATGATGGACAGATAAACGCCGCTGACCCGGCTGCGGAAGGCGAACCAGCCAAAGATGAACGCCAGGGCGCCGGGTACCAGCATCACCATGACCATGGCGAAGAAGAAATTGTCAAAACCCAGCCAATACCAGGGCAACTCCTGCCAGTTCAGAAAGACCATGAAATCGGGCAGGTCCGGATTGCCGTAAACGCCGCGTTCGCCGATCTGGCGCATCAGATACATCCCCATGGCATATCCGCCCAGGGCAAAGAAGGCGCCATGGCCCAGGCTGAGAATGCCGCAGAAGCCCCAGATCAGATCCACTGACAAAGCCAGCAGGGCGAAGGCGAGGTATTTGCCGAACAGGCCGACAATATAGTTGGGCACATGCAGGGGATTGGTTTCGGGCAGGGCCAGATTGAGGATCGGCACGATGACGGTGATGGCGACCAGGGCAATGACGAAAATCCAGGCGCCGCGGTTCAAGTTGATCATATCAAATCTCCCCGCTCAACTCTCGACTGCGCGGCCCTTCAGGGCGAACATGCCCCGGGGACGTTTCTGGATAAAGAGGATGACCAGCACCAGGATCAGGATCTTGCCCAGCACCGCGCCCGCGAAAGGTTCGAGGAATTTATTGGCAATGCCCAATGACAAGGCGCCCACCAAGGTGCCCCACAGATTGCCCACGCCGCCGAACACCACGACGAGGAAACTGTCGATGATATAGCTCTGACCCAGGTTGGGGCTGACATTGTCGATCTGGCTCAAGGCCACGCCGGCCAGGCCCGCGACGCCGCTGCCCAGGCCGAAGGTCAGGGCGTCGATCCAGTTGGAGCGGATGCCGACCGCATTGGCCATGGCCCGGTTTTGCGTCACCGCCCGCATGCGCAGGCCGAAATCCGTGTAGCGGATAATCAGGGTCAGCGCCAGAAACACCAGGGCCGCGAAAATGATGATGCAAATACGGTTGTTGGTCAGCACCAGTCCGCCGGTGATCTCGATGGAGCCGCTCATCCAGGACGGCGCGATCACCTCCCGGTTGGTGGGGCCAAAGATGGAGCGCACGAATTGCTGCAGCATCAGGCTCAGGCCCCAGGTCGCCAGCAGGGTTTCCAGGGGCCGGCCATAGAGAAAGCGGATCACGCTGCGTTCCAGGAAGATGCCGAACAGACCGGCGACGAGAAAGGCGGCGGGGATGGACAGCAGCAATGACTGGCTCACCGCGTCGGGGTAATAGCCCAGCACGGTGGTCTGCACCACGTGGGTGGTGTAGGCCCCCAGCATGACGATCTCGCCATGGGCCATGTTGATCACGCCCATGACGCCGAAGGTGATGGCCAGCCCGATGGCGGCCAACAGCAGGACCGAACCCAGGCTGATACCCTGAAAGAGGGTCTGCAGAATATTGAAGAAGGCCAGGCGTTGTTCGATGGATGCGGCGGCCTCTTTCACCGCCTGCAGTAAATCACCCTGCGCCGACAGGGCCAATCTGGCCAGCAGGTCGCGGACTTCCTGGTCGGGAAATTCGGCCAGACGTTTGGCGGCGGCGATTTTTTCCGCGCCGCTGCCGTGACGCAGGCGGGCACCCGCCAGGGTGCGGGAGAGCGCCTCGCGTATGGTCTCGCCCGGCTCTCTCGTAAGGGCTTTGGAGAGGGCGGACAGACTATCCTTGCCGGCTGATTTGAACATGGTCCGGGCGGCGGACAGCCGTTTCTCTGGATCGTCGCTAAATAGGGTCAGCGCCCCCAGCACGCCGCGCAGAATACCGCGCAGGCGGTTATTGACGCGGATTTTCTTCGATGTTCGTGACTTTGCCGGGCCAAGTTTCTCACCATTGAGAGCGTGGAAGAAGAACTTCTTGCCATCGATTTTCTTGATGATAACTAGGATGCCGTCGGATTTGCGTTTATGCAGACGGCCTTTCAGCATGGCTGTCAGGGGGGCGACAACACGGTCGTCGCCGCTGGCCGCCAGTTTTTCCACGGCGGCGATCTTGGCCTTGAAACTTTTGGCCTTCAGGCCGTCCAGCAGAGCCGCGGTGTCGGCCTTCGCCGTCGAAAACAGCATCAAAGGGGCAAGGAGCAGTAGCAGCGGAAGGATGAAACGTCGCGACATGTGCTCTCGGCCCTTTTGGTGTCGTTGCCGGGCTTGTCCCGGCAATCCAGGGCAACAAACTCAAGTGCTTGTGGCTCTGGATCCGCATCAATCCTTGGGGCTCTCCGCTTCGCTGCGCCCAAGGATGACGGTCTTTTGTAAAATGTGGGGAGGCGGCGCCATGTACGCGGTCGCCACCTCCCCAGGGAGAAAACTTAGTTCGTGTAGGCCGGCTTTTTGCAGTTGCCGCAGACCCAGGGGTAAGTCCAATCAGCGGTCAGGGCAGCGCTTTCG
>JAYGEA010000123.1:0-10358 GCA_046582635.1 Alphaproteobacteria bacterium | reverse complement strand
CCGGCGGCGATGCGGCCGTAGAGGGGCATGGAGACAATGTCGTTGGTTTCCGCCGAGGCTCTCGCCACGCCGGCGCTGAATCCCCCCTGAATGACGTTGGGCGACAATTTTTCCCCGCCGGGCAATACGGATTCCGGCAGTTTCAACACTTCCAGCGCCCGGGCCCGATGGGCCAGCCGGCGGATAAAGCCGCGTTCTTCCAGGGCCGTGATCAAGCGATGGATGCCGGACTTTGATTTCAGGTTCAGGGCATCCTTCATCTCGTCAAACGAGGGTGAAATGCCGTTTTTGCGCAGGTGGCCGTGGATAAATTTGAGAAGTTCGTGCTGTTTCCGCGTCAACATATCCTGGCTCTCTCCCTAAATTTGCATCCTTCATTCGAAAAAAATATATTCAAATCAATTTCGAATGCGGAACAAAAGCAAAACCTAGTCATATGTTCTAGTTTGGTTCTCACTTTCGGTCAAGACAAATATAGAACTGTGGACAAATTATCCACAGATGGCGGCTCACCCGCATTTTAGATACCGGCGCTGTCGCCATTCAGCGGCAGGACCTCGACCCGGTCGCCGGTTTTGGCCGCTTCGGCGTGGGGCGCGCGCAGGATCAGGCAATGGGCGCGGGCCAGGCGGGAGAGCATGGAGCTGTCCTGTTTCCCGAACGGCGTAACCACCAGTTCGCCGTTATCGTCGGTTTCAGCGGTGGCGCGCAGGTAATCCTGGCGCTGGTCATTGGCGGCGAGATCTTGGCCCAGGCGTGCCGTTTGGGTGGCGGAGCGGGGATCCAGGCCCAGCATGGCGCGGATCGCGGGGCGGAGGAAGACCAGGCCGCAGACCAGAGAGGAGACCGGGTTGCCCGGCATGCCCATCATGGGCGTCCCCAACATGGAAGGGTGGCCGATCTTGCCGAAGATTAGCGGTTTGCCCGGCCGCATGGCGATGCGCCAGAAATCCAGCTCCAGTCCATCCTGGCCCAGAACCTTGCGCACCAGATCATGGTCGCCGACCGAGGCGCCGCCCAGGGTGACCAGCATATCGGCGCCCCGCGCGCCGGCCGCCAGGGTGCGCAGGCTGTCTTCGTCATCCCGGGCGATGCCGAGATCGATCGCCTCCCCACCGGAGGCCTTGATCAGGCCCATCAGCGCCAGGGTATTGGAAGAGATGATCTGGTTCGGGCCCACCGGTTCGCCGGGACGGACGATTTCATCGCCCGTGGCGAGGAGGGCAATGCGCGGGGCCCGGGTTACGGTCAGCCAGGGCACGTTCATGGCGGCGGCCAGGCCCACGTCGCGGGCCGAGAGCACCCGGTTGGCGGGGATGCCCACATCGCCCTGGCGAAAATCAAGTCCGGCGGGGCGGATGTAATGGCCCAGGGGCACGGCCTCGTTCATGGTGATTTGATCACCGGCGGCCTCGGTATCTTCCTGGATCACAATGGCATCGGCGCCCGCCGGCACGGCGGCACCGGTGAAAATGCGGACGGTCTGGCCGGGACCGAGGGTGCCGTCAAAAGCCTTGCCTGCCGCCGAGGCCCCGACCTGGGTCAGGGTTGCGGGCACCAACCCCACATCCGCCGCCCGAACCGCATAGCCGTCCATCGCCGAAACGTCCGTGGGCGGCTGGGTCAGCCGCGCCACCACGTCCCGCGCCAAGACCCGGCCATGGGCGGCGGCCAGGTTGACGGTTTCCACCGGCATTCGGTCCACCCCGTCCAGGACGCGTTGCAGGGCCTCGGCAACGGATATCATCGCGACACTCTCATTCTAGGGCGCATCGTAAGCGCCAGACTTGCCGCCCGATTTGTGCACCAGACGCACCTGGGTCAATTGCATGCCCCGGTCCACCGCCTTGCACATATCATAGATCGTCAGTCCGGCGACGGAGACGGCGGTCAGTGCCTCCATCTCGACACCGGTGCGGCCGGTCAGTTTCACCTCCGCGACGATTTCGACACAATGATCGGTGCTGTTGGCGGACAGCTCCAGACTGACCGAGGACAGCTGCAATGGATGACACAACGGGATCAGCTCGGCGGTACGCTTGGCCGCCATGATGCCGGCCAGGCGCGCCACGCCCAACACATCGCCCTTGGCCAGGCCGCCGGATTGGATCAGGGCCAGGGTTTCGGGCGCCATGATCACCCGCCCGGCGGCGCGTGCGATGCGTTCGGTCACCGCCTTGCCGCCCACATCCACCATATGGGCGTTGCCTTGCGCGTCGAAATGGGTCAATTCCGCCATGGTTCAATCTCCCGCCGCCGCCAGATCCGGGGTCAACAGCTGGCGCGTCGCGGCTTCCACATCATCCTGGCGCATCAGGCTTTCGCCGACCAGGAAGCAATGGCAGCCCGCGGCCGACATCGCCACCAGATCATCGTGGCTGTTCAGGCCGCTTTCGCTGACACCCAGGACATCGGCGGCAAGGCGTGCCGCAAGATTAGTGGTGGTGGCCAGGTCCGTGACCATGGTTTTCAGATTGCGGTTGTTGATGCCGATCAGGCGGCTGTCGAGGGCCAGGGCGCGGTCCAACTCGGCGCCGTCATGCACCTCCACCAGCACATCCATGCCCCAAGCCCGGGCGGCGGCTTCCAGTTCGCCCGCCTGGCCATCGCTCAGGGCCGCCATGATGACCAGAATGCAATCGGCGCCCAGGGCCCGCGCCTCGGTGACTTGGTAGGTCTCCAGCATGAAATCCTTGCGCAGCACGGGCAATCGGGTGGCGTCGCGGGCCTGGCCCAGAAAATCGTCGTGGCCCTGAAAATAAGGCACGTCGGTCAGGACCGACAGACAACTCGCCCCGCCGCGCTCGTAGGCCCGGGCCAGTGTGGCGGGATCAAAATCCTGCCGGATCAGGCCATTCGATGGCGAGGCTTTCTTGACCTCGGCAATCAGGCCGTGCCGGCCGGCATCCACGGCCCGTCGCAAGGCGGCCTCGAAGCCGCGCACGGGGGAGGCCTCCCTTGCCGCCGCCTCGACCTGGGAAAGCGGCCTTGCCGTTTTGCGGGCCGCGATATGCTCCCGCTTGGCGGCGCAGATCTGGTCCAGAATGTCGCTCATGACAGATCCTTCACGGTGCCACCGCCCGATTGGTGATCTCGACCAGTTGCGCCAGCTTTTCCGCTGCATGGTTATCATCGATGGAACGGGCCGCCATGGCCACGCCGTCGGCGAGGTCGGCCGCCTTGCCGGCGATCATCAGGGCGGCGGCGGCGTTGAACAGCACCACGTCCCGATAGGGTCCCGGCGCGCCGTCCAGCAGCGCCGTCAGGGCGGCGGCGTTCTCCGCTACCGAACCGCCGCGCAAGTCCGCCAGGGTGACCGTTGCGATGCCGGCCTGATCGGGCGTAACTTCGAATTCCGCGATCTCGCCGCCCTCCAATGCGGCGACATAGGTGGGCCCGGTGGAGGTAATCTCGTCAGTGCCGTCCGAGCCGTGCACGACCCAGACTTTCTCCGAGCCCAGGGTCCGCAGGGTTTCCGCCATGGGCCGCATCCATTCGCGGCCAAAGACGCCGATCAATTGCCGCTTCACGCCCGCCGGGTTCGACATGGGCCCGAGAATATTGAAGATCGTCCGCGTCCCCATCTCCACCCGCGTCGGCCCCACGTTGCGCATGGCGCCGTGATGGCGCTGGGCCGCCATGAAACACAGGCCCGCCTCGTCCATGGCCGTTTGCAGAATGGAAAAATCCGCATCCACATTGATGCCCAGGGCGCTTTGCACATCGGTGGTGCCGGATTCAGATGAGGCCGCCCGATTGCCGTGCTTGGCGATGGGCACGCCGCAACCGGCGACCACGAACGTTGTCGCGGTGGAGATATTCAAGGTTTTCTTGCCATCGCCCCCGGTGCCGACGATATCCATTGTGCCCGGCGGGGCATTGAGGGTTGTCATCCGCTCGCGCATCACCATGACGCCGCCCGTGATCTCGTCCACGCTTTCCCCCCGCACCCGCAACGCCATGAGAAAGGCGCCCATCTGCGAGGGCGTGGCATCGCCGGACATCATGATGTCAAAGGCACCGCGGGCCTGCTCCACGCTCAATGGGTTGCCGTCCGCGACAATGGCGATCAATGCTTTGAAATCTAGCTTTTCGTCCGCCATCATTGGCCCTCCAAACTCGTCATGATCGAGGCCCAGGGCCCCGCGCCGCACAACAAACCGTGCCTTTGGAGCGCCGTCAACCCTCGTATTCGCGCCGGTTCCCAGCGGCGGGTCAGATCGCGGAACGGCGCCGCCGGGACCCGAACCGCCGACCCTGCATTGAGAAACACCTCAAGGTCCGTATGCGCAATTGAAATGGCATTTCCAAACTGATCCACAATTCCACAGCTCGACAATACACTTCGGCAAGTGACCGGATAATGAGGCCAGGTCGATTTGACAATTCACGAGATTTTCAGTTGAATTTGAGCCTGTACAAAATAATTATTTGGAGTGACGTATTGTCAAATTGCTCCCCGGAAAATAGCAAAATTCGGAAGGGTCTCGAGTAACGCTAATTGGAACTCGAGCAGGAGTTGGCGATCTGTCGCCGCAAGATCGACGAACTGGGTGACATGCCCGCGTCGGAACGCACGCCGAGTCATGCCGAAGGTTATGGGGCTGATGTTCCGGCGGCTAGGCAAAGCAAAAATTCTGGAATGCAGGCTTTGCCGCAAATTGTCGAAGCTCTTGATGCGCTGGTCGATGGCCTGGTCATATTCGATGCCGACGAACGCATGGTGTTGTGCAACACCAAATACAAGGAACTTCAACCAGCCATTCAGGATATGATGGTTCCGGGTATATGCTCGCATTCTCCCGTCAACAGCCCCTCGCCCCCCAGCTGGTGGATGTCAACGAACTCCTTTACCGCATGCGACCATTGATCACGCGCAGCCTGGCGGAAGAAATCGAGATAGAGTTCCATATGGCGACGGAAATTCGACCGTGTCTCATTGATGCCGGCCAACTTGAGCAGGCCATGCTCAATCTATCGATCAACGCGCGAGATGCCATGCCCAAGGGCGGGCGTTTAAAAATCGAGACAGCCGTCGTCTCCTTTGCCTCGGACGACGAGCGCCCGGAAGAGATGCCGCCCGGAGACTATGTGATGATCGAGGTGTCGGACAATGGCGAGGTCATTCCAAGGCAAGACCTGGAGCGCATATTCGAACCCTTTTTCACCACCAAGGACGTTGGAGAAGGAACCGGCCTTGGCTTGAGCATGGTATTTGGCTTCATCAAACAATCGGAAGGTTTCATCACCGTCTCAAGCACGGAAGGCTCTGGCACGTTGTTTCGAATTTACCTCCCGGCGATGGAAAGCGAAGCCGGGGTAGACGAAAAACCCATTGGTAGCGACATTGCCTTCGGCGATAGCGAGGTCATTCTGGTGGTGGATGATGAGCCGTCCCTGCTGTCCATGTTGTCCAAAATTCTTCAGGCGAACGGCTATCAAGTGTTGCTGGCTGGTGACGGCCAAGAGGGTTTGAAACAGTTGTCCCTTCATCCTCATGTTGACCTTCTGCTGACTGACATCATGCTGCCTGGCGGGATGAACGGTCGCCAGGTCGCCGATGCGGCGAAAAGAGAGAATGCCGCACTGAAGGTCCTATTTATGTCCGGCTATCCCCGCGACGCGATCATCGAACAGGGACGGCTGGAACCAAGCGCGCGGTTGTTGAGCAAACCATTCAACCCCACCACCCTGGTCCAGGCAGTCCGCGAGATCCTCGACGGCGAATAGAAAGGCCATTGTTAATGGCCTGGCCAAGATCTCGTAAAACAAGGGCAGGGGGCAGATTTTGAAACCATTATGAACCTTGACCTTCCAGTTAGGGGAGGCCCTATATAGTAGGGCATGCAAACAGCCATGAATGTTATTGCAACCCCGTCTCTGGACGCCGCCGACGGCGCGGTGGAGCGGGTGCGTCTGGCCATTGGCGGGATGACCTGCGCGGGCTGCGCCACGCGGGTTGGCTCTGCCCTGGACAAGGTCGAGGGTGTGCATCGTGCCGTGGTCAATCTGGCCAGCGAACAGGCGACGGTAGATTTGCTGGGGCGGAGGGCCAATCTGGCCGGCCTGGTGGGCGCGGTGGAGGCCGCCGGATATCAGGCGACGCCGTTGGGGGCGGAGGAAATCAAGCTTGATGATGGCGGGGAAGCCCTCCGCCAGGCCTGGCTGGTGGCCCTGTCCGCCATGTTGACCTTGCCTCTGGTGGGTCAGATGGTGACGGGCTGGCTGGGGCATGGCTATAGCCTGGCGCCCTGGCTGCAATTCCTCCTGGCCACGCCGGTACAGTTTTATTTCGGCGGACGTTTTTATCTGGCCGGGTACAAGGCGTTGCGGGCGCGGGCCGGTAACATGGATCAGCTTGTCGCCCTGGGCACCACGGCGGCCTATGGCTACAGTGCCTATCTTTGGCTGGCCGGCCACATCGGTTCTGGGGACGGGCATCTTTATCTGGAAGGCGCGGCCACGGTGATTACCCTGGTGTTGCTGGGCAAGTGGCTGGAAAAGCGCGCCAAGGGCAGTGCCGCCGCCGCCATCCGGGCCCTGATGACCCAGCGGCCCGACCATGCCCGCCTGATCACGGACGGCGTTGAGCGCGAGGTCCCCCTGGCCGACGTCGCCGTCGGTGATCTGCTGCGGGCTCGCCCCGGCGAGCGCATCGCCGTCGATGGCGAGGTCGCGGAGGGCGCCGGCGAGGTCGATGAAAGCCTGCTGACCGGCGAGGCCCGCCCAGTGGCGAAGGGCCCTGGTGCGCCGGTGACTGCCGGCGCCATCAATCTGAACAGCGTGCTGACGTACAAGGCCACCGCTGTTGGCGCCGATACGGTGCTCTCCCGCATCATCCGTCTGGTTGATGGTGCCCAGGCTTCCCGTGCTCCGGTGGAGAAATTGGTTGACCGGGTGGCCGCGATTTTCGTCCCCGTGGTGATCGCCATCGCCGCCGTGACTTTTTTGATCTGGTGGCTTGCCCTGGGTGATCTGGATGGCGGCGTGGCAGCTGCCATCACGGTTCTGGTTATCGCCTGCCCCTGCGCCCTGGGCCTGGCGACGCCGGCGGCGGTCATGGTGGGAACGGGCGTGGCGGCCCGCCACGGCATTCTGATCCGCGATGCGGAAGCTCTGGAGCGGGCCCGGGCCATGGACATTGTGCTCCTCGACAAGACCGGCACCCTGACGGAAGGCAAGCCACGAATTCAGCAATTGCAGGCCGTGGTGGGTGATGAGGCTGATTTGCTGGCGTTGGCGGCGGCCGCCCTGGCGGACAGCGAACATCCCCTGGCCAAGGCGGTGCGGCAAAGGGCTGGTGACACATGCGCCAGCGAAAAAGATGTTCATTTGGCATCGGCGCAAGACTTCACCAATCATCCCGGCAAGGGCGTGCAGGCCACCATCGGTGGACGGCTGGTGGTGGTGGGCAATGCGGATCTGCTGGCTGATTATGATGTTGCCGCCGCGGACATTGAAGGCATCCGCCTGGCGGATTGGGCTGGCCTGTCATTGATCCATGTGGCCGAGGTCTCGCCGTCGAAGATTTATCTGGGTTGTCTCGGCGCGGCCGATGCCCCGCGGGCCGGGGCGGCCGCGGCGGTGGCGCGCCTGCAGGGACAGGGTATCGCCACCATCATGCTCAGCGGCGACAACCAGGCCGCCGCCCAAGGGGTGGCGGATCAGGTGGGCATTACCCAGGTCATCGCTGGCGTGCGGCCCGATGGCAAGGCCGGCCAGGTCATGGCGCTGCGCAACCAGGGTCACGTGGTGGCCATGGTGGGTGATGGCATCAACGATGCGCCCGCCCTGGCCGCCGCCGATATCGGTATCGCCATGGGCGGTGGGTCGCATGTGGCCATGGAAGCCGCCGGCATCACCCTGATGCGGGACGAACCGGGGCTGATCGCCGATGCCATCGATATCTCCCGCGCCACGGCCCGGCGTATCCGGCAGAATTTGTTCTGGGCCTTTGTCTACAACCTCGTCGCCCTGCCCGTGGCCGCCCTGGGCCTGCTCAATCCGGCGGTGGCGGGGGCGGCCATGGCGTTTAGCTCCGTCTCGGTGATCTCCAACGCCCTGCTGCTGCGCCGTTGGCGGCCGGGGCAAAAGGAATAAATAAATGAACAATTCCCAGGCCGCCGAACAATCGGGCGTTTCCGCCAAGGCCATCCGCTATTACGAAAGCATCGCCCTGATCAAGCCGGCCCGACGCAGCGGCAATGGCTACCGTGATTTCGGCGCCGGTGATGTGCATATGCTGCGCTTCATTGCCCGGGCCCGGGGCCTGGGCTTTTCCGTGGCCGAGGTGGCGGACCTGTTGGCGCTGTATCGGGACAAAAGCCGGGCTAGTGCCCAGGTGCGCGGCCTGGCGGCAAGCGCCATCGGACGAATCGAAGATAAAATCGCCGAATTGCGGTCGATTTCCATCGCCCTGTCCGATCTTGTGGCCCGCTGTCACGGTGATGACCGCCCGGATTGCCCCATTCTCGATGATCTCTCTGGCGCGGCCTGACGAAGCGGTTGACGAACAGGGCGGCATGTCCTTGATATGCGGGAGGCGCGGTCGAATGCGGACCTGCCCCTAATTGACAAGACGTGAACGGAAAGCCGTCTTCATTAAGACGTGCGCGGCAAATTAGATAGCGAAGGAGCAGGCCGCTGGCCCGGGATACGCCGAAACAAACGCCGGGTGGGGGGACGCGCAATCGCTCCGTGCGGCCGGCGCGGCGGCGGCTAATGACCAAATCTTTCCCGATTGCCCTGGCGGGCTTTGCCATCGGTCTGGGCGTGACCACAGCCATTACCTTCATTGCGCCGGAGTTGGCGTATTCCGGGGGCTCCAGCCCCCTAACGGCGGCACCGGACATGGCCAACGCGCCTACGGCGCGCGTGGATTTAAGGCTGCCCGCGCGACCGCGCGCAACGCCACTAAAACCACCTATCGTGAAACTGCAATTGGCGTTGATGCCCAAGTCCGCCGCCACGGCAAGGCGCCCGCCGTCTTCTCCCGCGCCTTCTCTCGCGCCTTCTCCCACACCGTCTCGGGCCGCATCTCCCGCACCTTCTTCCGGGCCGCCGATGCCGGCGGTCAAACAGCCGGGCATCGATGCGGTACCCCTGGCGCCGGCCCTGGCATCCGGCGACGATGGCGATACCGCGGCCCGGTCGGACAGGTTCGTCGATAGCGCCGAGGCCCGGCGGCGGGAACAGCTGGAACATGACAATGTGCAAATGGCCGCCCTGGTCCCGGCACCCGTGCTGCCGCCCGCACCACCCGCCCGGCTGGCCGTTCTGCCGAAGCGCGACGGCGGCACGGAGGCCGCCGAGCCCGCCGGGCCCGCCGTCGAGGGTGGCGGCGAGGCGGCAAGGGGGGCGCCGAAAGCCCTGATCGGCGTCCGGCCGCGCCCCGCTTGGCAACGTTTCGCCGCCCCCATTCCGACCACGGGAGGTACGGGGTCGGGCACGGCGGCAACCGACGGCCGGGCCCGTGTGGCCATCGTGCTCGATGACATGGGTTGAGCCAGTTCCGCTCCGACCGGGCCATTGCCCTGCCCCGGCCCATCACCCTGGCCATTCTGCCCTATGGCAATAATCTCGCCGGCCTGGTGGCCCGCGCCCGCACGGCCGGGCACGAGGTGATGCTGCACCTGCCTATGGAGCCGCGGGCGCTTGACGCCGACCCCGGCCCCAATGCCCTGTTGACGGGCCTGCCGGAAGGCGAATTGGACCGCCGCATCGCTGTTAATCTGGGCCGGTTGAACGGGTATGTGGGCGTCAACAATCACATGGGCAGCCGTTTCACCGCCTCGGCCCGGGATATGCGCCGGGTCATGGTGGCGCTGCGGGCGCGGGATCTGCTATTCCTCGACAGCCTGACCACAGGGCGTTCCACCGGTCACGGCCTGGCGCGGGAATTCGGTATTCCGACCGTGGTGCGCGACATCTTTCTCGACAACGACCGGGCGCCGGCCTCGATCCGCCGCCAACTGGCCCGCACGGTGGCGCGCGCCCGCGGCCACGGCCACGCCATCGGCCACCCTTATCCGGAAACTTTGGATGCCCTGGAAAGTTGGCTGCCCCGCCTGGCCGCCCAGGGCCTGGTCCTGCTCCCGGTGTCGGCGCTGGTCTCATCCCATGTGCGCGGCAAAAATGCTGGTTCAGCCGGACAGCCGGGCGCGGTTGGCAAGAAAGCCCGCTCGAAAATTGGCCTGGCGCAATCCCGCCGCGCAACCCCCTGACAAAGTGCTGACGCCGCACTTGACCTAGGCGCCCAGGCCCGTTAAATCTGCCGCCCTGCGTCCCCATCGTCTAGTGGCCCAGGACGCCGGCCTCTCACGCCGGAAACAGGGGTTCGACTCCCCTTGGGGACGCCA
>JAYGEA010000020.1:0-3402 GCA_046582635.1 Alphaproteobacteria bacterium | reverse complement strand
CGAGATTGAGCAATGCCGCATGCTGGTCCTGACCGCCGCCGACAAGATGGATAAATACGGACCCAATGAGGCGCGGGACTATATTTCCATGGTCAAGATCATCGCCCCGAAAATGGCGCTTGATGTGGCCAACCGGGCGATCCAGGCCCATGGCGGCATGGGCTTTACCCAGGATACGCCGCTCATTCATATCTACATGATGGCGCGCACCTGCCAGGTCGCCGACGGCCCGGACGAGGTGCATATGTCGCAACTGGCCCGGCGCACGATCCGGGATCTGTATTAGGCCAAAACACGGTCAAGCCAGTTCGGGCGGTGTTGGATCAAGATCCGCGCCGCTCGGGCCGGCTTGGCCGATCATTGCAATCCAGTCACTTCAATACACTGCCGGCGAATAGCATATTGACGGTTTCGCCATCCATGGAAAGTGGTGCGAAAAGGTTTTCCGATGTCAGGAAACCCTTGTCCTCCATGGGCGCCGCGCCGACGGCACGGATCGGAGCGTGATGTTCAAGCGCCCATAACGGCGCCTTGCTCATTTCGTCCAGAACACTGCCTTCATAGATTTCGTCCCAAATTTGTCCGGTCATATCCCGCCCGACGCGGCCGGTGATATAGGTTCCCACCAATCGCCAACGGATTTGGACCTTCGGTTCTTGGATGACATCGATCAGAAGAATATGAGGTAACAAACGCGGCGGCATGCGCAGGGGATCGAAATCTTCCCGGCTAGGCAAACTCCCATCGATTTTCGCCTCCCGCCAAATCTTCAGGCCCAGGGCCACCAACTCATCCTTGAAGTCCAGCGACCGATCCAGTTCATAAAACATCTTCCCCACATAGGGAGAAACCGGTGCTGATGTACTGGTGTCTTTCGGGTCCATCACGGAATCTTTTCTCATTCGGCAACGAAGGGGGAATTATACTCCGACACGTCTGAAAAGCGAACTATGTTGAATTCCGGCGGCGTCTAGTGTAAGGGCGGCACGGGGGTGAGCACCTGCTTGCCGCCAAAATGGGCGGCCAGGTTGTCGAAAACCAGGTCCGCCATGGCGCGGCGGGTTTCGTGGGTCGAGCTGGCGATGTGAGGGGTCAGGACCACGTTCTCCATGGCCAGCAGCTCTTCCGGCACCGCCGGTTCGCCATCGAAGACATCCAGTGCCGCGCCGGCGATACGGCCCGCATCAAGGGCCGCCACCAGGGCCGGTTGATCAATGATCGTCCCCCGCGCCGCATTGATCAGGAAACCCTCCGGCCCAAGGGCATCCAGCACGGCGGCATCCACCAGCCCCCGCGTCGCTTCACCCCCCTCGCAGGCAACCAACAGCATATCGCTGGCCGCGGCAAGGTCGTGGGGCGTGGGGTAGGAGCGGTAGGTCAGATCGCCCATGGGCTTGATGTCGTGATAGGCGATGTGCAGGCCGAACACCTCGGCCCGCCGGGCCACCGCCCGGCCGATACGGCCCAGGCCAAGAATGCCCAGGCGTTTGCCGCGCACGGTGGTGCCCAGGTCCATGCGCCCGGCCGCCCATTTGCCGGCGCGCAGAAAACGTTCGGCCTCGGCTATGCGCCGGGGCGCCATGAGAATAAAGGTCATGGCCAGATCCGCCACATCGCCGGTCAAAACTTCCGGCGTGTGGGTGACGATGACACCGCGGGCCTGGGCGGCGGCCACATCCGTGGCGTCGTAACCGACCGAAAAAGACGCGATGATCTCCAGATTTTCCAACCGGTTGATCAGATTTGCATTGGGGCCCTTCATACCGCCCGCCAGGATACCGCGAATGCGCGTGCCAACTTCTTCGATCATCCGGTCAGGATCGTCGGCGCTGAAATAATCATGCAACGTGAATTCTTCCTCCAGCCGTTCGACCAGGAACGGCGGCAGGGGGGTAACCTGCAACAAATCTGTCATGGTTTCATGGGACCTTTCTCTCCTATACAGCCCCACCAGTTTACCCGAGAATAGGGCCCTGCCGCAAAATTCGTCACCTATCAGAGCCCCGCACATGAACCAATTGAATTCCCACCAGCGAGGGTTGTTGATGACGGCCTTCGGGGTTCTGGTTCTGACGCCCGATGCCCTGTTGTTGCGCCTGATCGAGACCGATCATTGGACCTTGGTCTTTTGGCGCAGTTTCTTCATGGCCTGCACCCTGCTGATCTTCAACGCCATTGTGGAAAAACGTGGCCCCCACAAGGCCATCACCGATCTGTTCCGCGGCGGTATGAATGGCGGCTGGTTCTGCGCCCTGCTGTTCGCCGGCAGCAATATTTGCTTCGTGCTCTCCATCACCCACACGGCGGTGGCCAACACTCTGGTCATCCTGGCCTCCATGCCCTTTATCGCCGCCCTGTTGACCGTCTTTCTGATGCGCAAGGGCCTGCCGTTCAGAACCTGGGCGACGATTGTCCTGGCCATGGCGGGCATTGTCATGGTGTTTTGGGGACGCTTTGGCGACGGCAACAGCTTTGGCGATGCCATGGCCGCGCTCTGCGCCATGTTCATGGCCGGCACCCTTGTTTCCATCGCCCATAACCCAAAGATCAATTCCCTGGCCGCCATTGGTTTAGCCTCTCTGATCGCCGCCCTGTTCGCCTTGTTCATGGGCGCGGAACCGGGCCTGCCCAGCCGATCAGATTTTGCCTATCTTGTTCTCAACGGCGCCATCGTTCTGCCCATCGCCATGGGGTTGATCACCTATGGGCCGAAACTGATCTCCGCGCCGGAGGTTAGTTTGATCTTGTTGCTGGAGACAGTTTTGGGGCCCCTGTGGGTTTGGCTCGCCCTGGGCGAGGCGCCGCCGGGGCAGACCTTCGCCGGCGGTGGTTTGGTGGTCGCCGCCATCCTGGTCAACGCCTGGCTTGGCTTTCGCGAACAACGGAACTGATCATGAATGAATGCCAAAGGGAGAGATACATTGACGGATTTTCTTGATTTCACGGTCCGGGAAGGCATCGCCACGCTGACCATGAACCGCCCCGAAAAGCTGAATGCCTTCACCGATGACATGCTTCGCGGCCTGGTCGCGGCCCTGGATGATTGCGAGGCGCGCGAGGATATTCACGTTGTCATATTGACCGGGGCCGGCCGGGCCTTTTCCTCCAGCGGCGATATCGGCGGCATGGGCGATGCGGCCGACCGCCGCCCGCATGTGACCAAGGCGCACATCTGGAACCAGATCCAGGCCTTCCGCAAACGCGCCGCCCGGTTTGAAAAGCCCCTGATCGCCGCCGTCAACGGCCCGGCCATCGGCGGCGGCATGGATCTAGTGTCCTGGTTCAGGAATACGTCGTGTTTAGGACGGTCATACAAGCCCCTCGGCTAGGAGGGTGGTCCGCCGTGATGTGGGACATCATAAGGGTCGCCCGACGACGTCCGAGGGGCTTGTATGACCGCCG
>JAYGEA010000244.1:0-2293 GCA_046582635.1 Alphaproteobacteria bacterium | reverse complement strand
CGGCGTGGCGGTTTCCGGGCAGAACGCCAGCGCGTCCGGGCCGGCCTTTGGACGCATGGCCGCGTTTTAGAGCTTTTCAAGCTTGATCCGAGCCACCCACTCCCCCACGGAATCATAATCATTGGGTGGGGGAGTGGGTGGCTCGGCGATTTCAATCAAACTTGAAATGCTCTATTCGTCGCGCTTTTCCAGGGGGAATGACGGCTCTTCGAAATTCGTCGGTTTGATATAGATATCTTTCACGTGCTGAAAATCATAGGCGTGGCGGCGGATCTTGTCGGCCCGGTCGTCGGCCCAGTCGTCATTGGCGGTCAGGCTGCGGACCAGCAGGAAATGCATTGAAAAGACGAAGTACCAAATCAGCAGCGGCCAAAACAGCGGTATCCAGTCGGCGAAGGTAACCCGCGCCGTCACCAACAGCGCCGCCACGCCGAGGAACAAAAGGCCATGATGCCACACCAGCGTCACGGTTGGTTTGCGCCGGTAATAGGCAATGATGCGCCTGATGCCGGTCATTTCGAGATCCTTAAAAACGCGCAATTAGAATTTCTCAACCCAGGGCCGAACCTCGATGGAATGGGACCAGGCGCTGTGGTGCTGCAGATGGGTTTGGAAGTAGGTTTCGGCAATGGCATCGGGACGCAGACGAGCCTCGCCCTCCCCGTCAATGCCGATGCCGCCATCAATATTGAAATGGGCCACGTGCACGCCTTTGGGATGCAGCTCCCGCGCCATGGATTCCGCCAATCCCCGCAAGGCGAACTTTCCCGCCGCGAAGGTCGATGAATGATGGAACCCCTTCATGGACGCGGTGGCGCCGGTAAATAGGATTGAGCCGGCACCTTTCGGCCCCAACCGCCGGGCCGCTTCCCGGCCTACCAAAAAGCCGCCCAGGCAACACCGCTCCCAGGCATCGGTAAACTCCGACACCGTGGTATCCGCGATGGGCCCCCGGGCCCGGCCGGAAGCATTGTAGATACTCACGTCCATGGCGCCGAGATCCGCCTCCGCCGCCTCGAACAGCGCCGCGACGTCTGTTTCCGATGTGCTGTCGCAGGCATAGGCCTTCGCCGTCCCGCCGCCGCCGGTGACCTGGTCGACAATATCGGCCAGCTTATCCACATTCCGCGCCGCCACCGCCACCGCATGTCCGCCGGCGGCAAAGCGCCGCGCCAACGACGCACCCAAACCAGGGCCGACGCCCACGATGATGGTGGTGCCGGGATTTTCGTTGCTCATGATTTATTCCGCCGCTGTTGATCGGGTTTCGGGGTTGCGCCAGGTTGCCAGCAAATGCGCGTGTTCCGCCGCCGCCGCTTTTTGGCTGCGTTCCTTGATGTGGCCGTAGCCGCGTATCTTCGCCGGCAGGGTGGCGATTTCCACGGCCAGGGCGTGGTTGTCCGGGGTCAGGCCGGCGAGGAGTTCCTCCACCACAGCACGATAGCTGGGGATGGCGGCGCGTTCGGCGCGGCGTTCCTCGGTGAGGCCGAAAAGGTCCCAGCGGGTGCCGCGCAGGCCCTTGAATTTAGCCAACAGCTTGAACGCCGGCATCATCCAGGGGCCGAATTCCCGTTTGATCAACTGGCCGGTCTCGGGGTCCTTGGCGGCGATCAGGGGCGGGGCCAGGTGGAAGGTCAATTTCAAATCACCCTCGAACTGTTGTGCCAATTTGGCCTGAAAGCTGCCGTCGCTGTACAGCCGCGCCACTTCGTACTCATCCTTGTAGGCCATCAGCTTGAACAGGTTATGGGCCACGGCTTCCGTCAGCCCGGTCAGGCCCTTGCCCTTGTTCCCCTCGGCGCTTTCAACCTGGCGCACGAAGGCCTGATATTGCCCGGCGTAACCGGCGTTCTGGTAGTCGGTCAGAATGCCGACGCGGCGGGCGATAACCTCGTCCAGAGTTTCCTCCCGCGCTTCGTCGAAGGCTTGCGTCGGCGCCGCCGCCTGGGTGACCATGTCCAGGTCTTCCGCCGCCAGACGGCCCAGGGCAAAGGCCTTGCGGTTCATGGCCACGGCGACGCCGTTTAATTCGATGGCCTTGTCGATGGCCTCGCCGCTGACCGGCAGGGCGCCGCGCTGATAGGCATGACCCAGGAGGAACAAGTTGGCGGCGATGGCATCCCCCAACAGGGCCGTGGCCAGGCCCGTGGCGTCGATAAACTCAGTGCGGTTGTCGCCGGCGCCGTTCCGGATCAACTGGCGCAGTTCCTCGCCATGAAATTCCGTGTCCGGGTTCAGAGTGAAATCCGCCGTGGGGGCGAGGTGGCTGTTGACGATGGCCTGGGTGCCGCCA
>JAYGEA010000229.1:0-8229 GCA_046582635.1 Alphaproteobacteria bacterium | reverse complement strand
TTCGCGCCCGCCCGAAAAGGCGTGCAGGTAAACGCATTCGTATTTCAGGGACCGCCACAGTCGTTCGATGAAGATATTGTCGAGAAACCGACCCTTGCCATCCATGGAGATCCGTACACCGGCTTTTTTTAAACGGTCGGTCCAGGTCCATGAGGTGAATTGACTGCCTTGGTCCGTGTTGAAGATTTCCAGGTATCGCCAGGACCGCTACCATAAGTAGAATTACAATAAATTTCCCATCACTTACCTTCATGCCCAGCTTTGTTGCGCTCGTAGTAGATAGACGGTTAGAAACGATGAGTTATTCCGGGAGAGCCAAATCAGACGTTGAGGTTGATCGGTGGATTGCCGTTAGGGTGGTCCACGTGTACCAGGACAACGCTCGCTATCATCACGCCAAGCTTGTCCGCGACTGGCTGGCCCAGCCGGAGCGGCGCATAAATCTCCATTTCGTCCCGCCTTATTGTCCGCATTTGAACCCTATCGAGCGTCTGTGGGGGCTGATGCACAGAAACGTCACCCACAACCGATGTTACGCCACTTTCAACGAATTTTGCGACGCCATGCTCGGGTTCCTGAAAGAGGATGTTCCCAGAAACTAGGGAGATTTATGCGACGACGTATCAGACAATTTCCGCGTCATATCACGAAAGGATTTTCGGGTTCTGACGTGAGCATAGTATACCAAACATTAGGACGAAAAGGTATCCGCCATGATCCGCGACCAGGAAATGATGCAGGCGCTCGTGACACAGATTCGTGCTTTCGTCAGAGATGTGGCCATCCCCAACGAGGACCGCGTAGAGGCCGAGGACGGAATTCCGGACGATGTTGTCGCAAAGCTGCGGGAACTGGGCAGTTTTGGGTGGAGTATTCCCGAGGAATATGGCGGCCTTGGCCTAACGTCGGAGGAATTGGCCATGGCCTTCATTGAATTTACCCAATGTTCGGTGGCGTTTCGGGTTTATGGCGGTCAGAACGCGGGCATCGGTTCGGAATGCATCATCCGCGATGGGACCGATGAACAAAAACAGCGCTATCTGCCACCCTTGGCCACGGGCGAGATGATCGGTTGCCTGGCGCTGACGGAAGTCACGGCGGGTTCGGATGCCACCGCCTTGAAGACCCGTGCCGAAAAAATTGACGGCGGTTACCGTATTAATGGCAACAAACGCTATATCACCCTGGCGCCCATCGCCGATCTTTATACGGTCTTCGCCAGAACTTCCGGCGAGAGGGGCGCCAAGGGAGTTACGGCATTTCTGATCGAACGCGGCACCGAAGGCATGACGCCGGGCGACTCGACGCCGAAAATGGGACAGGAAGGCGCGCCAATCGGTGAGATCACTTTTGATAATGTGGTTGTCCCCGACGAGGCGGTCCTGGGTGGTGTCGAGGGCATGGGTTTCCACACGGTCATGAAGGCGCTGAACAAGCAGCGTATCAATCTCTCTGCCCTGGCCGTTGGGCCGGCGATCCGCATGCTCAATGACGCCATTGCTTTCGCCAAGCAACGGCGGCAGTTCGACAAGGCCATCGGCGAGTTTCAACTGGTTCAGGCCATGCTGGCGGAATGCAAGGTAGAAATTGAAGCCGCGCGGGCGCTCATTCTCGAAACGGCGCGCAAGCGCGACCGGGACGAGGATGTCACGTTGGATGTCAGCCTGTGCAAGTACTTTTCAACGGAGATGTGCGGCCGCGTGGCCGATCGGGTGGTGCAGATCTTCGGCGGCGAGGGCTATGTGAAGGGTACCGGGATCGAACGTTTCTATCGCGATGTACGGGCATTCCGAATTTACGAAGGAACCAGCCAAATTCACCTGTTGAATATCGCTAAGAACTTGCTCCGATAAACTGGAAGCAGGACGGAACGCCGGGCAGTATTTAAATTGGCGCTACTGACACGGATCCAGTCCGTCATCCTCGGGAAAGCGGCGCCAATTAATTGCAAACTGCTTTAAAACCGTACGGGTATATTGCGTGGGCCACGGACTTGGCCACCAGCCCAGGTCACGGCGTCCGGGTCGGACAGTTCAAATTCGGGTATCCGTTCCATCCAGACGCGCAGGGCGACATCCATTTCCATACGCGCGAGGTTTGACCCGGCGCAACGGTGTATGCCCACGCCGAAGGCGATGTGCCGGTTCTTCTCCCGGTCAAGGATCACCTCGTCAGGATTGTCAAAAACCTCCGGATCATGATTGGCGCCGGGGAAGTTCATCAGCACCCTGTCGCCGGCCTTCATCGAGACGCCGGCGACGTCAATATCCTTTTGGCAAATCCGAGCCATGGTAACCGGTGAATAATACCGCAACAGCTCCTCCACAGCCGAGGGGAAGAGTTCCGGTTCACTGGCAAGCCGTTGGCGGTCGGAGGGCGTGGAGGCCAAATGCCACAGCGCCGAGCCAATGGAACTCCATGTGGTATCGATACCAGCAACCAGCATGAGATTACACATACCAACGGCGGTACGATCGGTTACGGGTTCGCCGTCGAGCTCTTTTTCCAGCAGTTGCGAAATCATGTCGTCGCCAGGATTCTTGCGGCGATCCGCTACCATTTCGGCGAAGAATTCGCGAATGATACGGCGATATTTTATCCGTGATTCCGGATTCGTCAGGCCAATCTCCAGTACGCCGCGAACCCATTCAACAAAATTATCGGCACGGCCGGGGTCTACACCAAGCATGCGGGCGATGATGCGCGGCGGCAGTTGCTGGGCGTATTGTACGGCCGCGTCCGCCTCTCCCTTGTCAATAAATTCATTGATCAGACTGTGACACAGCTCAACCGTGCCTTCGCGATAGGGCGCCACGGCCTTGGCCGTGAAGAAGGGCAGGATGAGCCGGCGGATCGGAATCTGTTCCGGTGGGTCGGATGTGATGGGTGGTGATTCAATGCCATATTCATCCACGTCCCCCTCGGCGACAATTGGCGGCGGAACGACGATGGGCTCCTTCGAGGACATCTCCGGCACCATGCGGACGAAGGCCTGTAAATCCTCGTAGCGGGTGGGCAACCAGGAGCCACTGTGGCGGTCCGTATGGGCAACCGGGCATTGGCCGCGTAATTCCTTCCAAACCGGTACTGGATCGCGAACATAATCAGGGTCAAAGATATCGTAGTCGGTGGACCAATCATTCACAGGGACAGTTTTCGTCATGGCGCTGGGGCCTCCTTATTTCGCGATGCTGGTTATGGCGTATTCCGGGCAATTGCTCATGGCGAGACTTGCCTTGTCTTCAAGTTCCTTGGGCACCTCGCCATCATGCAAGGCAATCGCCGCACCTAATTCGTCGGCATCAAAAATTTCCGGAGCCAGGGCGCAGCAGCGATTGTGTCCCTGGCAACGCTCCGCATCTATTCTAATTCGCACGATATCACCTTATAGTTGGGTGTTGTGATGGCATTCCAACGGGTTGAATGTAGGCGAGCAACATGCCGGAAAGTTCATTGATGAATTCATCGTCGTCGAGCGTCAGCGGACCAGGGTTGGTTTGCACGGCATTGTTCAATGTGCCGACGGCCATCTGCATGCCGATCCTAAATTTGCGACCGTATTCAGCTTCGGAAAATCCAAGGGGGCGTAGCGGTAAGGTCTTCGCCAGGGCCACTCCAACGATCTGTGAACGTGTCGCCTTGAGTTTTCCCATGACTTCCCGATTGCTATACTGCCGGTGAAAAACCTCGCGCAGCAGCGATTGGCGGCGGCGAAACAGGTCTACAAGAAATTCGACGATACTCCGCAGGGCCGCCTCGAAAGTATCATCCGCCCCAATGCCCTCGGTGATATTCCGCTCCATAACTTCAAAAATTTCACTAATGGCCGCATCTGTTAGCACCTGTAGCAAGGCCGCCTTATTTCGGAAGTGCTTGTACAACGTACCGACGGAACAGTCCGCGTGTTTGGCCATTTGCTCCATGGTCAGTTCTTCGAAGCTTCGCGTCTTCAGCAATTCCAGGCCCGCATGGATAATCCCCGTCTGCCGGGCCAGGCTGCGGGGTTGCCTGGCTGGAAGGATCAAACTGGAACGGTCTGGCGCAGCGTTGTTCATGGTTATGGGCAATAATTTATTGACAAGTGAACATGAATTCATGTTTACCTTTAGCCGAGATGGTGCCGACATGCAATCATGTCGGTTCGATTTTGTTTGGGGGGGAAACAACCCGAAATGAAGACGGCTCGCCAAATCCGGTTGAGCACTACGTGACAAATGACGTCAGGTGAGTGGCAGTAGGGTGTATTGGCGATATGGGACATGCGCTTAACAAAGGACATGTATTATGAATAATATTAGCAAAAGACTGGTTACCGGGGTCGCTGCGGTGGCGATGCTGACGGCAGTGGCGTTTGAGGCCACCGCCGCCACGGAATTGCGCCTGGCCACGGCGGCGCCACAAAAGACGCCATGGGGTGCCTGGATGCAGGGGATAGCCGACCGGGTCGAAAAGGCTTCGGGCGGCGAATTGAAGATCAAGATCTTCTTCAGTTCGCAACTGGGCAATGAACAGGTTACGATGCGGCAAACTGTCCGCGGACGGATCGATATTTCGGCGCAATCAAATACGGCGACATCCCTGGTAGTGCCTGAATTCAGCTTGCTCTCGGCGCCTTACCTTTGGGACAGTCCCGCCCAAGCTGATTGCGCCTTCGATAATTATATCGGCAAGGTTTATGCGCCGATGATGAAGGAAAATGGCTTGATCATTCTGACCTGGGTTGAAGTCGGCCAGGAGATCATCTTCAGCCGCAAGGCGGTCAAGTCGCCGGCGGACATGGCGAAGATGAAAATCCGCGTGGCCCCGACCAAACCGGCGGTCGGTTATTTCGAGGCCGTGGGCGCCAACCCGGTGCCCCTTGGAACCACGGATTCCATACCTTCGCTGAAAACCGGCACGGTTAATGCCGCTGTCTGGCCGACTGTCTACGGCATCGCCATCGGCACGCACAAATTGGCGCCGAACGTCATTGTGACCAACCATGGACATCAGATCGGCACCCTGGTCATGTCCAAAAAGGTCTGGGACAAGCTGAGCGCGCAGGAGCAGTCCTGGCTGCAAAAATCCAGTGATGAAGCCGGCGCCCTTCGCAAGGGCGTTCGTGGTGCGGAAAAGGCCCTGCTGGCCAAGATCGAAAAGGCGGGTGTTCCGGTTTATCGTCCGACGCCGGCGGAAATGGAACAATGGCGCGCGGCCGCCAAACCGGCCCGTGAAAAACTGGTGCGTGACACCGGCGGCAAGGCCGAGGCCATCTGGAGTAAAATCATCAAAGCCCGCGACGCCTGTCGCAGTTAGAAGTTGGTTCGGACCGTATGTTCCAACAACGGTTTCTGAACAAGCTTTTGAGCGTTGAGAGTAGTCTCGCTGCCATCGCGTATGCCGTGGTGGCGGGGCTGCTCTTGAGCGATATCGTCGCGCGGGAAGTTTTTAGTTTCAGCATCTTGGGGGCCCAAAAATGGGCCGTGTTCGCCACGACCCTGGCGGGTTTCTTTGGCCTGGTGATGGCGACGGCGGACAATTCGCATCTGCGTCCCCGCGTGTTCGACAATTGGCTGCCCAAATCGATTCATCCCCAGGTGAAACGGCTCGGTGATTTTATCTCGGCCGCGTTATTTTGCGTCATGGGCTGGTATGCCGTCGTCTACGTGGGCGAGACGTTCAGCAATAATGACCGGGCGGCGGTTCTGTACATATACCTATGGCCCATACAGTTAATCATACCTTATGCCTTTTTTGCCTGCGCCTTGCGGCATTTAGCATTTGGTTGCTGGCCGGATTTAAAACCGATCGAGTCTGCGGGAGAATAGTATGACCGCCGGGCTGATCTTATTCGTCTTGGTAATGGCGCTGCTGCTTTTGCGTCAAAGCGTTATTTTGATTCTATTTTTTGTCACTGGCTATATTCATCTGGTCTATGGCGATGGCCGGATTGACTATTTGATCGACGATATATGGACCTCAGTCAATCGCGAGGTGCTGCTCGCCATTCCCATGTTCATCGTTGCCGGCAATATCATGACCCGGGGTTCCATCGCCACCCGTTTGGTGGCGATCATGCGTTCGGCGACCCAGTGGCTGCCGGGCGGCCTCGGGGTGGCGACGATCTTATCCTGTGCCCTGTTCGCCGCCATTTCAGGCTCTTCGCCGGTGACATTGTTGGCCGTGGGTTCAATTCTTTATCCGGCGCTCATCCAGCAAGGTTATGACCGCAAATATGCCCTGGGCGCCTTGGCATCGGGCGGCACCCTCGGGGTTTTGATCCCGCCCTCCATACCGATGATCCTGTACGGTATCGTGGTCGAGCATTCGATCATCGATATGTTTATCGCCGGCATTGTGCCAGGCCTGCTTTTGACCGTCGTTCTGACCGCCTACTCCCTGTTCGCCAACCGTCAAATGCCGAGCATACCATTTGACGGGCGCGATTTTCTGTCGGTTCTAAGGAAGGGGATACTGGCCATGATGATGCCGGTAATCCTGCTTGGGGGCATTTATTCGGGTTATTTCTCGGCTACCGAAGCGGCCGCCGTATCGGTCGGTTATGCAATCATTGTCGAAGTATTTATCCATAAGGAATTGGGCATCACCGATCTATTCGGTGTCGCCGTTGATGCGGCTAAATTGTTCGGCACCTTGTTTCCCATCATCGCCGTGGCCTTGAGTTTGAATTTGCTGCTAACGGCGGAACAGGTACCCCAGGACCTGGCGGCATGGGTCGGCGGTTTGGTCGAAAACCGCTTTATGTTCCTGATATTATTGAATATTTTTCTGCTAATCGTCGGCTGTTTCATTGATATCGTGTCGGCCATCCTGATGCTTGCGCCAATCCTGCTGCCGATTGCCCAGTCCTATGGCATTGATCCCATCCATTTCGGCATCATTATGGTGATCAACTTGGAAATCGGCTTTATTACCCCACCCATGGGATTGAACCTGATCATCGCCATGACCGCGTTCAAGGAGAATTTCCTGCTGATCTGCCGCTCCGTATTACCCTTCATCGCCATGATGCTGCTGGTGCTTATTCTGGTCAGCTGGTTCCCCTGGATCTCCATCGGCATCCTGAATTGATGCCGGCGTTTCACACTTCTTATCCCGGTGACAGTTTACTTTTCCAATAATGAAAACTGTCACTGGAACCGGTCGATGCGAAAGGCAAGATAACTGAACTCGGATTCCGCTGGCGCTATCCCTGCCAGCCCGGGTGGACCAATATGATCAGACTTATCAGGATCTAAGAGGGTTCAATTCGCCATGACCGACCCAACCGCCGCCGCTGCGCCAAAGCCGGCATCCGCCGCGACCCAGGCCGTCCACCAATCGGTGCTGGAAGAACTGCCGTTTTCCGACCAGGCGGATTTCACCCAGGCCCAGCGCGGCTTTATCGCCCCGGTTCCCGATGGCCTTGTCCAGAACGAACGCGGCGCGGCGTTATGGGATCTGTGGGCCTATGACTTCCTGGGCACGGCGGAGGCGCCCGATACGGTCAATCCCAGCCTGTGGCGCATGGCTCGGTTGAACATGAACAACGGCTTGTTCAAGGTCTGCGACCGGGTCTATCAGCTGCGCGGGCTGGACCAGGCCAATATGACCATTGTCGAGGTCGCCCGCGCCGGGCTTGAACTCTATTGTGCCCATCGCCCGGAAAAACCGGTGGTTTGCGTGATCTATAGTCACAGTGTAGATCCCGGAGCAATACTGGGCCAGCCGCGCGGTCAGGTGCTGACGTACACCAGAGGCAAGGGCTATATGAACGGATTGCCCGGTCGCTAAACCTCCGTGATCAAATACCCTATTTAATGGGGGGAAATCCTGTTAGTAGGGTGGAACAAAACGGGGACGCTAGGAGCAACATGCACCCCCAACGTCCCCTAAGTCATTGATTTCAAACAACCGGATAAGACTCACGGTTTGATGGCAAATGGGTCAGATGGCCGGCAGCAGGGCAAGGTCCGTGCCGTCCTCCCGCAAGCGCGCCAACAGCTCGGGGCCGTCTTGTACCAGGTGCAGGCGGTGGCCGTAACGGATGGGCAGGCCGTGAAAACGCGGCGCCAGACTGCCAATGCGTCCCGCCGCCGCCGCCTCCGCCAGGGCGCCCTGATCCGCACCATCGGTGTGGGCCCGGTCGTAATGCAGGTGGGAGATGCCCAGGGTTGGCGGATCGGCGCAGGGCGCGGAATATATTCCGCCCAGCATGGCGGCCGGGTTCATGGGCGCGCCGGGCCGTTG
>JAYGEA010000214.1:0-16465 GCA_046582635.1 Alphaproteobacteria bacterium | reverse complement strand
GACGGCATGGATCTGTGGTGCATGATTGAAACCCCCCTGGCCATTCTGCATGCGGAGGAAATCGCCGCCGCCTCGGCCAAGACCACATGCCTGGTGATGGGGACATCCGATCTGGCGACGGACCTGAACGCCTTGCACACGCCGCAGCGGGAGCCGTTCGCGACGTCGCTTTCCCTTTGCCTTCTTGCCGCCCGCGCCTATGGGCTGGCTGCTCTGGACGGGGTCTACCTGGACCTGAAGGACGACACCGGGTTCGCGGCGGCCTGCCGTCACGGCCGGCAGTTCGGCTTTGACGGCAAAACCCTGATCCACCCGCGGCAAGTGGCCGCCGCCAACAAGATTTTCGCGCCCTCCGATGATGATATCGCCGAGGCGGACATCATCCTCACCGCCTTCGAGCAGGCCCGGGCAGCCGGCAAGGGTGTGGTCGTCGTCAATGGCCAGCTGGTGGAAAATCTGCACGTGGCCGCCGCCCGGCGCCTTCTCGCCCTGGCCGATGCCATTGGGGCGCGGCAGAAGGGCGCGGTGACATGAGCCGGCCCGGCGCTCGACTTGTCTTGGTCACGGGCGGCGCCAGCGGTATTGGCCTGGCCATCGCCCGGCGCTTTCACCAGGCTGGCGATCAACTGGTGCTGGCCGACCTGAATGACAGCGCCGGCGAGGCGGCGGCGGCGGACTTAGAGCGTTTGTCATGAGCATTGGTTCGTTTAATGGCACCCCTAAGCCATTCAGGTAGGCGCGCTGCGCAGCGCGTAGTGGGACTACGGGCAAGTGGCGCAACACCGCCGAATGGCTTAGGGGTGTCACCGAAGGCCGGCCGGTCAGCCCTCGTGGCTACGTTGCGGTCCTTGGAAGATGCCCCACATCGACCGGCGAACCGCGCCTGCCCACGAGGGCTGACAGGCCGGTCAAACGAGCCAATGCTCATGACAAACGCTCTATGCGCCAGCTACCGCCATCTGGATGTGGCCGACGAAGCTTCGGTTACAAGCGTGGTAGCCGATATTGAAAATGACATCGGCCCCATCGCCGTCTTGATCAATTCCGCCGGGCTGTTGCAGAACAAGGCCAACGTCAAGGACGAGGCCGTTTTGGACTTCTGGAAGGGCGAGAGGCCCAGGGATTTGCAGGTTGCCCAACTGCAGGGCCATCGTGACAAAATTGATTTCTGCAACGATTGCTCGGCGCCGATGGTTTGTTGCAAGGACGATTTGGATGATCATGCCGAAACCATCCTGGGAAAAATCACCAACTTGCGCGGCAGCGGCAAGGGGCCAAACCCGTGGATTAATTCAGATTAACTCGGATCAATTGCGGCCCCCCAGCTCACCGATAACCACTCCCCTGAACCTCCCGGTGTTTCGTCACAAATATTTCGTCACAAAGGAACTGATTAATGCGCTTGCTCATTACCGGAACAACCGGCTTCGTCGGGCGGAATCTGAAGGATTATTTTGACGGCAGGGATTATCAAATGGATTGCCCGAAGCGTGTGGACCTGAACCTGCTGGATTCAGAGGCCGTGCAAAGCTATCTCCAGACGGGCCGTTTCGACGTGGTTATTCATTGCGGCGTAACGCTTTCCTCGGTCGAGGAAAACCTGAAGATGTATTTCAACCTGGAACGATGTTCGGGTCATTTCGGCCGCATGATCTGTGTCGGGTCCGGCGCGGAATTCGATAACCGCAACTATATCCCGAACATGAGCGAGGACTATTTTCAAAAACATATCCCCACCGATATTTATGGGTTTTCAAAATATGTCATGGCCAAGGATATCGAGACGAACGATGCGGATATTCTGAACCTGCGGGTATTGGGAATTTTTGGCAAGTATGAGGACCATACCCGCCGCTTCATTTCCAACAATATCGCCAGGGTTTTGAGCGGTCTGGACATCTCCATGAACCGGAATATGTCTTTCGACTATCTGTATGTTGATGATTTTGCCCGAATTGTGGAAGTCTTCCTCGACAGCAAACCGCGGCACATAATTTACAACACCTGCAACGGCAAGGCGGTTGATTTATTGTCCCTGGCCGAAATGATCAGGGAGGTCCATGGCGGGGACGTCCCGATCACCGTGAAGCAGGAAGGTCTGGGCAACGAATATTCCGGTGACAATAGTTTGTTCCTGGGTGAATTCGGCGGCTTTGAATTTACCAATATGCAGACGGCGGTAGGCGAATTGTATGATTGGTACAAGCATTCCAGCGGCATCGAGTTTCACGCGGCAATGTTTGAATAGACGCAATTCTTAGACAGAGCATTTCCGAAAAAGAAATGCTCTAGGTATCAGCCCCCTCACAATATGTCCGGCAGCAGAACATGGCCTTCCATCAGGCGGCGGGCGGTGCGGTAGGTGGTGATCCGCTCCACGGTCAGGTTGGCGCCGTCCCCTTGAACCACGGCGCCGATGGGTATGGCGCCCGAGGGCGTGCCCAGCCGTATGTCGCCGCCGACATCGGGACGGCAGAGGCCGTGGACCAAACTGCCCGGCAGATTGGCCGCCGCCGCCAGGCACATGCCCCCCGTCAAGGGCACGGCGCGATGGGGCTGACCCATGGAGATCATGCGCACGGCGATATCCATCTGATCGGCCGGCAAGGTCGTGCCGTCCAGCAGGGTCATGTCCCGGGGCGGGCCGACAATGGCGACCCGCGGGCTGGCCCGCGAGGTCTGGCTGATCGCCGCCGGGCTGTCGCCGAGGCCCATGTGGACGCCGGCCTGGGCGCGGATTTCTTCCAGGCAATCCAGGACCTCTCCCCGGGCCTCCAACGCGCCGGGCAATTCGGTGGCGCTTAAACCCAGATCGTCGGCTTTGATGAAAACACAAGGCGTTGTCGCATCGACGCAGCAGACCTCGATAACCCGGCCGTCCGCCAGGCTCACCTGATCGCCCAGCCGGTTTGTCGGCAACAATGAGCCGGTTCGCGCGCCCGCCGGGTCGAGATAATCCAGCCGCACCCGCGCGCCGCTGCCCGATACGCCGGGAATGGTGAATGTCCCCGTGGTCAGCGCCGTGCCATCCCGGACCATGAAACGGCTTTCAAAGACCTTGTCCGTGTTGGTGTTGTAAACCCGCACCATCGCCTGGCCATTCCGGACATCCAACAGCCCCTCGTCCACGGCGAACGGCCCCACGGCGGATGAGAGGTTGCCGCAGGTGGCGCCGTAGTCAACCTCCCGCGCGTCCACCACCACTTGGCCAAATGTATAGTCCACATCGATGCCGGGCCGGGCGGAGGCCTTGATCACCACGACCTTCGACAGGGATGAAATGCCCCCGCCCATGCCGTCCAATTGCCGACCATAGGGGTCGGGGCTGCCGATGGTGGCGCAGAAAATTTCGTTCCGTTCCCCGACGTTGCCGGGCAGATCCCCGGCATGAAAAAACACACCCTTGGAGGTGCCGCCGCGCATGAATACGGCGGGCACCTTGGTTTGTGTCATCCGCCCCCACCCTTCGCCGCGCTGGCGCCGGCGATCTTGCCGAACACCGCGCCCGAAACCAGGCCGGTGCCGCCGGGATAGTTGAAGTGGAACAAACCGCCGACCATCTCGCCGCAGGCAAACAGGCCCTTGATGGGCCGCCAGTCCGTGCCCATGACCCTGGCATCGTCGTCAATCTTCAGGGCGCCGAAGGTGAAGGTGATGCCCCCCGTGGCGGAATAGGCCAGGAAGGGCGGCTGATCCAGGCGCGTGGCCCAGTTGCTTTTGTTCGGCTCCAACCCGGTGCTGGCCAGACCGTCTTTTTGGCTCGGATCGAAACCGTCGTTGGAGCCGGACGCGGGCACGGCGGCGTTATAGTCTTCCAGGGTGCGCAGGGCCTGGGGCTTGTCGTCGATGTCCAACTGTTCCACCAGCCCGGCCAGGGTATCGGCGGTAATGGGATCAGAGGTGCTGTAGCGCGGCTCCAGCAAATGCACCGTCTGCTGATCGAAGATCTGCCATGACAGAGAGCCCGGCTCCTGCAAAATTTGGCCGCCGTATTTGGCGTAGGTATACAGCCCCACGTCCTCGCCCTCGTCCATGAAGCGCTTGCCGTCCCGGTTGATGCTGACGGAATAGGGGTAGGAGAGACGATTGGAGCGGTCGGTGCGCTCCCGATCGGCAAAATCCGGCCATTCGTTGGAGATCGGCGTCGAATGCTTGCCGCTCCACTGCCCCCAGGGCAGGGCGCCGATGGCCAGCGCCATGCGCAGGCCGTCGCCCTGATTGTGGGCGCTGCCCCGCACCTTGGCGTGATCCCACGGGGCGCCCAGGTATTGCGCCCGCATTTGCGCATTGGCCTCGAACCCGCCACAGCCCAGAACGATCGCCGGAGCGGTCAGGTCTTCGATGCTCTCGCCATTGTTGACCGTGACACCCACCACGGCGCCGCTGCCGTCCTGGACCAGGGCGGTGACGGCGGCGCCATAGCGGATTTCGATGCCGTTGGCTTCCGAGGTCGCGAACCAGGTATTGGACAGCCCCACGCCTTCATGCAGGGCCCGGACAATGGCGCCCTTTTGCCATTTCACCCGGTTGCCCACCCGAATGGCGGACAGGCTGACGGCGGGCTCCATCGGAATGCCGCCGTATTCATGCATCCATTTTATGGTTTCGTAGGACTTGGAGATCAGGATCTTGGCCAGGCCTTGATCGGTCTTGCCGGAAGTCACCCGCATCAGATCGGCCATGAACTCGTCTTCGGTATAGGAGGGCACGTCCTCGAAGAAGAAACCGTCTTCGGTCTGTTCGGCGTCGGGGATCAGGGCGCGCAGGTCCTCGCCCGTATTGAAGGCGATGCGCAACAGCCCGCCGGAATAATGGGTGTTGCCGCCCCGGTCCTTCTCGGGCGCCTTTTCCAGCACCAGCACCCGCTCGGCGCCTTGTTCCCGGGCCGAATTCGCCGCCGCCAGGGCCGCATTGCCCGCACCCACCACAATGACATCGTAATCAGACATTCAAACCAACTCCAGATTTCGGAAAATTTGCGGCATTATGCGGGAGCTGCGTTGTCTTTGGAAGCCGTATCGAATTTGGCGTTTTTGCGCTGAGATGGTAGACACCCCTCAAACATAACTGTCGAGGAAACATCCCATGAGCCGCATGAATTTTGGCGCCTTTCTGGCCCCCCACCATCCCATTGGCGAAAACCCTACCCTGCAGTTCCGCTCGGATCTGGATTTCGTCACCCACCTGGACCGCCTGGGCTATGACGAGTTTTGGTGCGGCGAGCATCATTCCACCGGGTGGGAGATGATCGCCTCGCCGGAGATGTTCCTGGCCGCCGCCGGCGAGAACACGGCCCGCATCAGGCTGGGCACCGGCGTGGTTTCCCTGCCCTATCATCATCCCTTCATGGTGGCCCAGAACATGGTGCAGCTGGACCATATGACCAACGGGCGGGCCATTTTCGGCTCCGGCCCCGGCGCCCTGGCCTCGGATCAATACACCATGGGCATGGACCCCATGACCCTGCGCGACCGCCAGGACGAGGCCATCGGCGTAATCCGCAAACTGCTGCGGGGCGAGGAACGCTTTGACCACGACAGCGACTGGTTCACCTTGCGCGAGGCCAAGTTGCAATTGTTGCCCGTGCAGGAGGACCTGCCGTTTGCCGTCGCCTCCATGATCAGCCCCTCGGGCATGACCCTGGCGGGCAAGCACGGCACCGGCGTGCTCTCCATCGGCTCCATGTCCGAGGCCGGTTTGCAGGCCCTGCCAACGCAATGGAGCTTTGCCGAGGACGCGGCCAAGGAACACCACAACATCGTCCACCGCAAGGATT
Organism: Alphaproteobacteria bacterium; assembly: GCA_046582635.1. Taxonomy (GTDB): domain Bacteria; phylum Pseudomonadota; class Alphaproteobacteria. Next base: position 10,689 of record JAYGEA010000214.1, on the reverse strand, counting down.
GGCGCATCGTCATGTTCTGGCACATCGCCGAGACCCGGGAGAAGGCCCGGCAGGAAGCCAAGGATGGTTTGTTCCGTTGGCGCAATGAATACACCGCCGGCACTTTGATGCAGGTGGGGGTGGAGCCCTTTGACACGCCGGACCAGGGGGTGGATGAAATGGCCTTTTCCGACGGCGCCACGGCGGTGATCGGGACGCCGGACGATCTGGTGGCGAAAATTCGCGAACTAGTGACCCTGACGGGCGGTTTCGGCACCGCCATCGGTTTCGTCCACGACTGGGCCAACCGCGAGAACACCAACCGCAGTTGGGACCTGGTGGCTCGTTATGTGATGCCGGAGGTCAACGGCATGTTGGATGCCTATCGCGAATCCCGCCAATTCGTGGTGGAAAACCGGGATTCCTTTAATCAGGCGCGGGCCGCCATCATGGACAAGATCATGTCCAACGAAAAGGCGGCGGCGGCGTTTGCCCAGGGTTCCACCGGCAAGGCGGCCTTCGCGCCCCATGCCGGGCCGGATCTGAGCCAGGAAAAAGACAAGGACGCCGGCGATTGATGCCAGCGGTGGGGATGAGCGGTTTGAAACCGATCAAATGGTATCATTGACGACGCCTCGCTGTTCGCCGGACGGCCACACTTGAATTTGCCCCGTGAACTTGCCGCTTGCGGTTGGCCGTTGCGAATGGTGTCATGGCGTTCATACGCACCGGAGAAAATCTTCAAGGAACAGCTATATGGACATGGTCCGCCTCGACCCACCCTGCGAACTGACGATGCCGATCGGCGAAGCGATGTTCAGCCAGCGCGCCATCCGACGCCTGGACCCGGACCGCCCTGTGACCGACGAACAGCTGGAAATCATCCTCGACGCCGCCTCCAAGGCGCCGAGCGGCGGCAACACCCAGCCGGCGCGCTATCTGGTAATCCGCGACCGGCCGGCAATTGAGGCATTCGGCAAGCTGTATTTCGAGGCCTGGTGGGCCAAGCGGCGCGATGCCTATGGCTGGAGCTCCAAAGCCGACATTCCCGAAGGGTCCGTATATAGACTGCCGGCCTTGCTGGCGGATGAAATGGCCAACGCGCCCGCCATCATTCTGGTCTATTCCGAAGTCAGCGGCGTCGCCGCCGCCTCGACCTTTCCCGGCGTGCAGAACCTGTTGCTCTCGGCCCGGGCGCTGGGTCTCGGTACCGTCCTGACCACCTTGCACGCCCAGGTCATGGACCGGGTCAACGCCATGTTCGGGGTGCCCGGCGAAATGGTCTTTCATTGCTGTATCCCCCTGGGCTATCCGCGCGGCAACTTCGGCCCGACCTCCCGCCTGCCCACATCCGCCACCACGTCGTGGGGACAATGGGGCCAATCGCCACCTTGGAAATAGCGACAAAAAACGGAAAGCACCCAATGGCAAAACAACTGGCAAAGCAATTCGACCGTGCCGCCGAAGATCTGACCAACGTGGTCGGCCTGGAACACGTGAATATCCGGGTGCCGGACCAGCGGCTGGCCACCCTGTTCTATATCACCGGCATGGGCTTCACCCGGGACCCCTATCTGGTCACGGGGGTGGTGAACATGTGGGTCAATATCGGCCGCAGTCAGTTTCACCTGCCAACCGGCAAGGCGCAGGTGCTGCGCGGACGGGTTGGCCTGGTGGTGCCGGATCTAAAGGCGCTGGCAAGCCGTCTGAAAGCCGTGCGCGAGGACCTGGCATCGACCAAGTTCGCTTTCAAATCCGGCAAGGGTTATGTGGATGTAACCTGCCCCTGGGGCAATAGGATCCGTTGTCATCAGGCGGGCCCGCCGTTTGGCCCGACCATGCTGGGCATGGCCTATGTGATGTTCGATGTGCCGGCCGGCGCGGCCCAGGGCATTGCGGGGTTTTACCGCCAGACCCTCGATACCACGGCCACCGTCAAACCGTTTGAGCGGGCCCGGGCGGCGCACGTGACGGTCGGGCGGCACCAACACCTGATCTTTCGCGAAGGCAAGGGACGCCTGGCAAAATATGACGGCCATCATCTGCAGCTCTACGTCAATAATTTCTCCGCCCCCCATGGCAGGTTGGACGAATTGGGCCTGATATCGGAGGAGAGCAATCAGCACCAATACCGCTTCCGCGATATCGTTGATCCGGACAGCGGCAAGGTTTTGTACACCATCGAACACGAAATCCGCTCCATGACCCACCCGCTTTACGCCCGGCCACTGGTCAACCGCAACCCGGACCAGACCAACCGTGATTTTGCCCCGGGCTACGACAATCAACCATGGTCGGCGCCGTTTGGGCGGTGACGGTTTGTGTCGATGAATTGTGCCGACTGTTGGCGCTGAACGAGCCTGTTAGGCCGCGCGCACGCCGGCCAGGAACTTATCGACTTCCGCCTTGAGTTGGACCGATTCCTGGCTCAGTTCACGTGCCGCCGCAAGCATTTGATCGGCGGCGGCCCGGTTTTCCAGGGCACCGGCCTTGATCTTGGCGACGTTGTTATTGACCTCGCCAGTGCTTTGCGTGGCCTTGTTGACATTGCGGCTGATCTCGTCCGTGGCGCTGCCCTGTTCGACCACCGCCGCCGCGATGGTGGAGGCGATGCCGGACATATTGCCGATGGTCCGGCTGACCCCGTCGATGACGTTCACGGCGGCGCCCGTGGCAGCCTGAATCGATTTGATCTGCTCGTCTATATCCTGGGTGGCGGTGGCGGTCTGATTGGCCAGGCTCTTCACTTCAGAGGCAACCACGGCGAAACCCCTGCCGGCTTCGCCCGCGCGGGCGGCCTCGATGGTTGCGTTCAGGGCCAGCAGATTTGTCTGCGCGGCGATATCGGATATCAGTTCGACCACGGCGCCAATATGATCGGCGGCCTCGGCCAAGCCGTGTACTTCAGCCGTTGCACCATGGGCCTCGGCAACCGCTTCCTGGGAAATCTGGTTCGATTTTTCCGCCTGGGCGGCGATTTCATTGACCGATTGGGTTAATTGCGCCGTGGCCGAGGCGACGCTGTTGACGTTGCCGGTGGCATGTTCGGACTCGGCCGCCGCCGTTTCGGAATTAACGGCGTTCTGATCGGCGATGTCCAGCATGGACTGCGCGGTGGTTTCCATCTGATTTGACGCGGTGGAGACCGTTTCCACAATCCCCATCACCGAAGCTTCGAACGATTGCGCCAGGTCCAGCATTTCCTTGCGGCGCTGCTCCTGGGCCCGTGCCTCGGCCTGCTTCTGCTCTTCCTCGATACGTTGTTTTTCCAGAGCATTGTCCTTGAACACGCCCAGGGTACGGACCATGGCGCTGATCTCGTCATTGCCCTTTGCCGTGATCTCCACCGACAAATCCCCGTCAGCCAGCCGCTTCATCACCTCGGCCGTTCGGACCAAGCGCATGGACAGACCGCGGTTTATGTAAAGCCAGCCGATCAGGATCGCGATCACCAATGATATCACGGTAATCACGGTCAGGGCCTGGGTGCCGATTTCAATCGCCTGTTCGGAATTGATCGAGGCATCTTCCAGCACCGTTTCGGCGCCCTCCACCAGGCCGTTGACTTCCAGGCTTAGTTTGCCGGCCAGGACACGGCTTTTCATCATGGAATCGGTAATGATCTTGTCGATGCTCAACTCGTCCAGACGCAGGGCAAAGACGCTGCTTTTACCCAGGCCCATGTCGGTTAGTTGGCGGCCCAAATCAGCCACCGCCTTGCCGGCCGGATTTTTCGGCAGCCGGATCGTCGCTTTTGACAGATCGACCGAGAGTTTGTCGCTGCGCAGGTTCAAGGCCTTGATCTGCGCGGCGCTGCGCGCCGCCGTCGCCTGCAATAACAGCCCGGCTATACCATTGGCGGCCGCCTTCAACTCCAGCATGGCGCGCAGTCCGCGCACTTCGGTGTTGATCAAAGCGTCGAACGTCTCGCTCATCTTTTCCGATGTGGCTTCGGTCGATGCGCCGACGGCGCGATGGGCCCCTTTCACCAGCGGCTTGGTATTATACAGCAACTCCTCCTGGGTTGACTGTACGTCCATCAAGATATCCAACCGGCGCGCCCGCCATTGCGCCCGGACCGCGCCGCTGGCCTGCAACTCCGCGCCTCTGACGGAAAAGATACTGCTCGTCCTCGGCCCCAAAGCTGCGAATGAACATCATGGAAGTTTGCAGCAGGCCCTTGGCTTCGCCGCCGTCCGCCATGTCCGCGACGCTTTCTTCAAGAGAGGCGAATACATCGGCGTATTTTTTTCGTACGATATCCAGACTTTCGCCGTCCACGGTCGCCGCGCCCTCGCGCAGCAGCCCAAAGGCCAGGTTGGCGTCGGCCTGGAATTGCAGGATCATGCGCAGGTTGGCGATGCCGCCCTGGTTCAGGTCGAACAAAGCGTCGGCGACAACATCCACGGCGTCGCCGGCCTTGACCACGAGATCCACATTCGCCTTGTTGATCACCGGATCCACCGCCTCCAGCAGATCCTTGTGCACGCTGGCAATGCGTTCAGTGATTGCCCGGCGCCGGTCCCGCAGTTCCAGCCGTTGGGACATCTGTTTGTTCAGGTCCGCCAGCCGGCCCGAAATTTCGCCGCCAATGGCGCGCAGACGGTCGACCGCCGCCTGATCTTCGGTCGAGGCCTCCACCAGATCCATCCGGGTCTCAAGGTTGTCCTGACTGTTGGCCAGGGCATCGGCGGCGGACTTTAGTTGTTTCGCATCTCGGGCCGCCGTCAAGGTGGGGATCGCGGCGGCAATTTCTTTCGAGGATTCGGACAATCTCAGGGCGTTGGAGATCGCCGGCGTGGCGTCTTCGGTGACGATTTGTAGTGAATTACTAACGTTTGCAAAGGCGAAATAGGAAACGGCGGCGGCGCACAGGGTTAACCCGGAAACGACGCTGAAGGCGGCAATCAGACGGACCCGCACGCTGCTGAATTTTTTGGCCAGTTTGGCGAGGGGGGAGGACGTCCGAAGGGCCATGTATGTCACCGTTTACAAATACCAAGATTTCTCAAAACCGTGACCCTGATCGAAATTTCACACCGAAGCGCACTACCAATCTTGAGGTCACGTGAGCCGCAGTTTGCTGAAATTTTGTTTCGATAATATTAATACGAACCGCTTATGTTGTTTCAGACTTTAGTAATAAGGAGCAAGTTGCTTCAATTTGCTCGGTTCGAGACGAATGTTTGCCTCGGGAAACTAAAGTCATTTTACACGGCAGAAAGAATAGCAGCCTGGAAACGCCCTATCTTGCTTCCCCCCGCGCGCCCCGCAACAGCTTGCCCGGCAGCTCGCCCGTCGCCGTGCCATTCCGCATGACCTCGATGCCGGCCACGAAAGTGTGGCGATAGCCGTCCGCTTTTTGGATAATCCGGCGGCCGCCGGCGGGCAGGTCGTGGACCAGTTCGGGGCGGCGGAGGCGCAGAGCCGGGAAATCGATCAAGTTGAAATCCGCCTTGTAACCCGGCGCAATGACGCCCCGGTCCCCCAGGCCATAGGCCCGGGCGGTGTCGGCGGTCTGCTTCTTGACCAGGAATTCCAGGGGCAGTTTTTCCCCCCGGCGCCGATCCCGCCCCCAATGGGTCAACAGAGACGTAGGGGAGGAGGCATCGCAGATCAATCCCACATGGGCGCCCGCATCGGCCACGCCGCAAATTGAATTGGGGTCCTCCAGCATTTCCTTCACAATCTCCAGATTACCGGCATTGTAGTTTTCGAAGGGATGCAGCAACAGGGCCCGGCCGTCATCGGCCAGCAGCAATTCCAGGGCCAGGGCGAAGGGGTCCTTGCCCTGGGCCTTGGCGCGGGCGGCAAGGCTTTGTTCCGGACCAGGTTCGTAATCCACCCGGTCATCCAACTCGAAAGTGCGTTCCAGCACCTTGTCCATCCATTTTACGTGACCATCATCGGGGCGTTCGTCCACCAGGCGGCGGCGCAGGTCGGCATCCGCTTGCAGGCGGCGAACCCGCTCCCGGGGCGAGATGTCCGACATCCCCAGCCACAAGGGATGGGTGGTGAAGGGGTGCACCGTCGCTTCCAGTCCCATCAGCATGCCAATGGGCCGGCTGGCGACCTGGGCGGTAACTTCCAGGCCGTCGGCCCGGGCGGCGGCCACCTGATCCAGGGTTTGGCGCCAAAGGCCGGGCGCATCGTCCACCTGTACCAGCAGCACCGAGAGAGGCTGTCCGGATATTTCCGCCGCCGCGCGCAGGCGGGCGAAATCGCCCTCGCCAAAATCCGAATTAACCTCCAATACGCCCCGGCCGGCCCGTTTCATGGCCAGGGCAAGGCCGGTCAACTCGGCTTCTTCCGCGCCATAGCCCGGTGTCAGGCGGCCATCGGCGGCCCGGTGCTTGACAGTGCGCGAGGTGGTGAAGCCCAGGGCCCCGGCCCGCAGGGCGGCTTCCAACAGTTCGCCCATTTCCGCGATTTCCGCCGCGTTGGGCCGTTCCGCGAAATCCGCGCCGCGCTCGCCCATGACATAATAGCGCAAGGCCGCGTGGGGCACCTGGGCGCCAATATCCATGATCCGCGCCGTGCTTCCCAAGGCATCGAGATATTCCGGAAAACTCTCCCAGCGGAAATCAATGCCCTCGGCCAGGACCGTCTCGGGAATATCTTCAACCCCCTCCATGAGGTTGATCAGATAGGGCTCCTGGCCGGGCCGCACGGGGGCAAAGCCGACGCTGCAATTACCGAACACGGCGGTGGTTACGCCATGCCAGGACGACGGCGTCAAATAAGGGTCCCAGGTCGCTTGACCGTCGTAATGGGTATGGATGTCGACCCAGCCGGGTGTCAACAACAAGCCGTCGGCATCGATTTCACGAGCGCCGACACCCGTATCCGCGCCGTTTGATACCGCCGTGATGATGCCGCCGTCGACAGCTATGTCGGCGGTTTTTCGTGCCGCCCCCGTGCCGTCGATCACGCAGGCGCCGCGTACTACAAGGTCATGCATACCCTAATTCCCCAATCCGAAACGGGATCAAAATCGGGCCATTATAACAGCATATAGGTGGAGGTCACATGGGCCACGAGTTTCTCGGGGGGCTTGGCGGGATCAGCCGCATGCAGGGTAACATCGCCATATATGATGGTGCGGCCCGGCTTGATGATCTTGGCCCGGGCGACCAGATCGGCGGCGGCGGGACGCAGGAATGATGATGTCTGATTGACCGTGGTACAGGCGGTGAATTCACCAAAGATGCCGGCGATTGCGAAGATCATGGCGGTATCCGCCAAGGCCATGATGGCCTGACCGCAAATTGTGCCCCCCTGCCGGCACAACAGCGGCGAGGGCGGTATGCGCAAAACAGCGCCGTCCGGGCCAACCTGGTCAAAGGCAATATTCAACTCTTGTATCCAAGGTGCGAGATTCGCCTCCAGGATTTCTTCCGCTTCCGGAATGGTTAATTCGCTCATGACAAATTTTAGATCAATTTTCTCAACGCGTCATTTTCTTGACGAAGACCACGACAAACAGTGCCAGGACAAAGGCGCCGAGGAAGGCTTCGCTGGCGGCAATAAGTCGGGAAATACCCACCGGCGACATGTCGCCGTAGCCCAAAGTTGTAAAGGTGACCACGCTGAAGTACAGAATATGGAGAAAGGCCAAAGCGTTTTCCGCCAGGCCCAAGCTTGTGTCAAAGGCGATGACGCCGCCGTGATCCTTGATTCCGGTAATAAAATACAATAGGGCGCAGCCTATAATCAGGGCGAGGGAAAACAGCACCACGCGAAATGGCCGTTCACCATAGCCGCAGAAAAAATCCACCGCCTTGGAGAACAGCCGCGCCAGGCTCCATCGCTGCATCTGATAGCGGCGCATGGTCATTTCGCTAACGAAAAATAACCCCGCAGTTTCAAAGTGACCGGTGTTCTCCGCCTGTTTGCGCAAATTTCGATAGATTTCTTCGGCTTCCGCCGCGGCGGACAGTTCAGCCTGATGGTCGCGGCGTACCCGGGCCGCGTCAACCGCCTCATGTTGCCTGATTTTCGCGCCCCAATCCGCATTCTCGGTCTTGGCATTGCCGAATACAACGCCCAGCAGATTGGCGCCGCACAGAATGGAATGATTAAGATTGGCATCCTCCAAATGCGCTTTCATGAGGGAGGCGTTGGTTAGATCCGCTTGAAACAGATGCGCGCCCCGCAGGTCGGCATGATATAGGTCCGCGTTCGAGAGATCGTAACCTTTCTTGCTGCCGCGCCGGTTCAGGTTGATGTCGCGCAGATCGGCATGGGCCAGATGGAACCCGGCCAGGGATACGCCGCTGCGGGCCAATTCCTCCAATTCGCCGCGGATATTGGCGCCCCGCTTGTCGCATTCGGGGTCATGCCAGAAACACAACGTCGCCTCCCGCGCCGTATCCCGCGCCATCTCCCGCACCGGCAGGCCGCAACCGGCATGGGCGCAATTGACTTGCGGAAATTATTCAAGTGCCATGATCAACATCCTGGTTTCATGAATGCCCATGCTTAATGGCTACATTAGATGGCCACAACCGCCGCCGCGGTTCAACCAATGTTTTGCCGCTACCACCGCGCCGAAGGCACTGAACCAGTCACAACCGGATGTTAACTATATTTTTTTAGACTAAGTACCAGATCTGTTTATGATTTATTGCCAAAGGCGAAAAACGAGGCGGGAATGAAGACGGCCGTATCCAATCGGAAACGACGTTGGTTGAAGGGCGCGCGCTCGTTCGCCGTCTTTGCCCTGCTTTGCGGGTACCTGTTCCTGTTACCGGGGGCCACGGCAATTGCGGCGAAAAAACCAGTTATCGAGAGCCTGCGACGCACCGTGACCGTCGGCGTTCCGGCCCATTCGCCGCCTCATTTCGAATTGGACCAGGCCGGGCAGCCGCAAGGCTTTGCCATTGATACGATCAGGGAAATTGCCAAGGATTTGGGCATCACACTGCGCTATCGTATATTCGCGGACCCGGCCGGACTTGACCGGGCCTGGCGGCGTGGGGACATTGATATCATCCCCAACGCCGCCATAACGCGCGGAGGAGGTGCCATTGCCCGGTACACCGCCGCCCTTGATACCGTCGCCGTTTCCATCTTTGTTCGCCAGGGCCAAGACATCGCCTCGGGACGGGATGCCCTTGAGGGGCGCAGGGTTTCGGTGGTGTCGGGCGATGTGGGGCATGATCTGTTGAAGTCTCGGGAAAACATCACATTGGTGGTGCATCCCGATTTGCAAAAGGCGCTGTTTGCCTTGTTGTCCGGCGAGACCGATGCCTTGGTGTTTCCCAAACAAGTCTTACTGCACGCGGCCCGTTCCGTTGGCCTGGAGGAGATTGTCCGGGTGGTGGAGCCGCCGCTCGGCCAGTTGCGGCGGGGAATCAAGGTTCAGCCCCATGAAGCGGAATTGCTGAACCTTTTGGACCACGGTGTTGCCCGCTTTAAGAACACATTGAGGTATTGGGCCATTTATGAAAAATGGTACGGACCACCGGCGATATTCTGGTCCACCCGGAAGGTCATCTCCTTCGGCCTTGGCCTGCTGTTGGTGGTTACCATCGCCATGGCTTGGTGGCGCTACCGTACCGTGATGCGCCTGAATCGACGCCTGCAGGACAGTTTGACGGAACGGCGGCTGGTGCAAGAGGAACTTTCCAGGGCCAAATCGCAATTGGAAGATGCCATAGAATCCATATCGGAAGGCTTCGTGCTCTATGATGCTGATGAGCGCTTGGTCATTTGCAACGACATTTACAAGAGTTTGCATCCCATCGCCGCGGACATGATGGTGCCGGGCGCCAAATTCGAGGACATTATCCGCAAGGCGGCGCAAGACGGCCAGCATCCGGCAGCCCTGGGCCGCATGGAAGACTGGATCGCGGAAAGGCTGGGGCGGTTTCGCAATCCGGTTGGACCGGGAGAGCAACAATTTGCCGACGGCCGCTGGCTGCAATATTCCGAACGCCGCACCAGGGACGGCGGCACGGTGGGCATTCGCGCCAATATCACGCGGCTAAAAAAGACCGAACAAGCGTTGGAGCGAAGCCAGGCAGTATTCCGAGATTTTGCCACGTCTGCCTCGGATTGGTTCTGGGAGATGGATTCGGACCTGCGCTTTTCTTATTTTTCCGACCGTTTCAGTGAAGTTACCGGAGTGGCGGAAAATCAACTATTGGGCAAAACCCGCCAGGAAACCGGCATTCCAAATGTTGATGAAATAAATTGGCGCCAGCATTTGGCCGACCTAGATGCCCATCGCCCCTTCCGCGACTTCGTCCATCCGCGCACCGACGCGGCTGGTGAAGTCCTATGGTTTTCCATCAGCGGCACGCCGAATTTCAAAGATGACGGCTGCTTCAACGGTTATCGCGGTACGGGCACGGACATCACCCGGCAAAAACGCACGGAATCTTTGTTGCGGGAAAGCGAACAGCGGCTAAAGGCGATCATGGACCACGTGCCCGCGGCGCTGTTTCTAAAGGACCTGGACGCCCGCTATCTGCTGATCAACAAACAGTTCGAGGAATGGTTCGGCGTCGATCAGGGGCAAGTGAACGGCAAAAACGCCCACGATCTGTATCCCCCCGAGCGGGCGGAACGATATGCCCAAGGGGACAGAAAAATTCTCGAAAGCATGGAAGTGGTCACCGACAATGTGATCATCCCCAGTCCCGCCGGCGCGGACAGAATTTTCACCTTGACCAAATTCCCGATCTTCAATGCCGGTGAGCCGGC
>JAYGEA010000180.1:0-2784 GCA_046582635.1 Alphaproteobacteria bacterium | reverse complement strand
TGTGCGCCTGGCCCCAAATGGCAAATACCGCTGGCACTGGGACCCGGCGCGGCGGAAGCATCAGGTTGCCAATAACCCGGCCTACCGCCAGCGCCTGCACGAATGCGCCGATACTTTGACCCTGCCCACCCTGTTGGTCCGGGGCGGTTTGTCTGATGTGTTAAGCGAGGACGGCGCGCAAAGTTTCCTCCGCCAATGCCCGCACGCCGAATACGTCTCCGTCAAGGACGCCGCCCACATGGTCGCCGGCGACCGCAACGACATCTTCGCCGACTCGGTGATTGAGTTCTTGGGGCGGGTCGCGCCGGTTTAGAGAAATTCGGAACCGCGTTAGCCGCGTAACATCGCCAGCGCCTTGGCGTGAAGTTCGGGGTTGGCGGCGGCGATGGTGTTTGGAATGGCGACTTGTCCATCAAAGGGCAAGGGCTTGCCGTCCCAATCGGTGACCAGGCCGCCGGCGTTTTCGATGATGGGGACCAGGGCGGCGATATCCCATTCGTTGAAATGACTTTCCGTGACGATATCCACATAGCCGCTCGCCAACATCGCGAAGGCATAACAATCCGTACCCATGCGGGTCAGTGAGGTAGCCGCCGACAGGCGCTGAAAGCCTTGCAACTGCGCCTCGTCGTAATAGCCCGTGGACGTGGTGAACAGCTTTGCCTTGGCCAGGTCCGTTACATCGGATGTTCCAATAGCCGCGCCGTTCAGGCTGGCGGTACCATCCCCAGTGCCGTCCCCTGTGGCATTCGGGGCGCCGACCCAGCGTTCGCCGGTAATGGGCTGGTCCATGACCCCCAGCACCGGTTTGCCGTTGTGGGCCAGGGCGATCAGCGTGCCGAACAACGGTATGCCGCTGATGAACAGCTTGGTGCCGTCAATGGGGTCCAGGTACCAATGCCATTCGCCGCCGCCGATCTTTTCGGGAAACTCCTCGCCGCGGATGCCGTGGTCGGGGCATTCGGCCTCGATAATGGCGCGGATGGCGCGCTCGGCCTCACGGTCGGCGATGGTGACGGGGCTTTCATCCGCCTTGGTGATGATCTCGAGATCGGCGCGGAAATAGGGCCGGATGACCGCTCCGGCGGCATCCGCCAGGCGATGGGCCAGCGCCAGATAGCGGCTGGCCTCGTCCATAATATTCTTACTCGGCTGGCAGCGCGGGGGGGGCGTCGCTTTTTTGCCGCATGAAGAGGATCAGATTGGCCCGGTCGGTTGGTTTGGAAATGCCCTTGAAGGCCATCTTGGTGCCCGGAACGTAGGCTTTCGGATTGGCCAGGAAGGCATTCAGATCGGCGTAGGACCAATCCCCGCTCTTGTCCTTCATGGCGGTGGAATAACCAAAGCCCGCGCCGCCGGCCTTGCCCCGGCCAAGCACGCCGAACAGCACCGGGCCCACCTTATTCTTGCCGCCCTTCTCGAAGCTGTGACAGGCCTTGCACTTTTTTGCCGTCTTGGCGCCCTTGCCCGCGTCCGCTCCGGCCAAAAGAACGGCCAGGCTGACGGCGGGGGCCGCGTCCTTGGCGGCGGCCGCATGACCGGCGGCCTTTTCCTCGACGCCTTCGATGGCGATAGCGGCCTGCGCCGGTATCACCGGATGGACCAGGAAATTGGCAACCTCGTTGACCACCATCAACAACAGGGCGGAGCCCAGGATGGCGCCAAAAATTTTGTTCAGATCGTACATTGTCATGGCGGCAACCCCAGTTGAAACTATCGAACAGCTTTCCCAAGCGGACGGCTCACCGTATAACATCGCCGCACATGGTTGGCTAGAGTCTGGCAGGAAGAAGAGGTCATGTTGAAACCGGCATTGGTGGTGATCCCCGCCCGAATGGCATCCGTCCGCCTGCCCGATAAGCCGCTGGCGGATATCCATGGCGAGGCGATGATCGTCCACGTCTGGCGCCGGGCCAGGGAGGCGGATATCGGCCCCGTTATCGTGGCCGCGGCTGAACAGCAGATCGTCGATGCCGTCACGGCGGCGGGCGGCCAGGCGGTGTTGACGGATCCCAACCATGCATCGGGTTCCGACCGGGTCTGGGAAGCGGTCAAATACTACGACCCGCGTGGCGATTACAGCAAAATCATCAACCTGCAAGGCGATTTGCCGACCATTGAGCCGGAGCAGATCAGACTGACGCTGGATCTGCTGCAGGCCGAAACGGTGGATATCTCCACCCTGGCAGCGGAAATCACCGAGGCTTACGAGCGCGAGGAACCCAGCGTGGTCAAGGCCGTGATTTCCATGCCGCCCGGCGCCCGCCAGGGGCGGGGGCTGTATTTCACCCGCGTTGCCGCGCCCTCGGGCGATGGCCCGCTGTATCATCACATCGGCATCTACGGCTACCGCCGGGCCGCCCTGCAGCGTTTCGTGAAGCTGCCCCCCGGCCATCTGGAAAGCCGGGAGCGGTTGGAACAGCTGCGCGCCCTGGAGGCGGGCATGGTGATCCAGGTGGGCCTCGTTGACAGGGTGCCCTTTGGTGTCGATACTCCCGCCGATCTGGACCGGGCCCGCAAGGCTCTGGCGCCAAAAGCGTAGCGATTTTCCAGCTAAACTGGACTCGCCGGGCCACCCGCTCCCCCTCCCGACCACCCATTGAGTATCATCACGTGGGTGGCCGGGTGGGGGAGAGAGCTGGCTGGTCCTTAGTCACGAGATTAGGTAACACATTTACGTCACGACATAGGTAACAGTCCACACTGTCGGCTGGGAGGACCAGCCGATGCCTTGGACGGAGACTTGTGCGATGAATGAACGAATGTGTTTTGTAGCGGCCTATC
>JAYGEA010000361.1:0-18515 GCA_046582635.1 Alphaproteobacteria bacterium | reverse complement strand
CGGCGTATTCCGGTCCGAAACAAGCCGCTCCAAACGGACCCGGTCACCAGGACAAACCCAAATCAAAATGTTTGTTTTCATCCCTCAAGAATCGCATACTTCAATCCATCAGGGAATCATTTAAACGTGACCGAACACTAGAACAAACGACAGCGATGACTATAGCAACATTTGAAAAACTCACCCCTACCTGACTTGAAGGAGGCGGATTCTAAGGGGTGGAAGCGAAAAAATTGTACAATTTCAGAATTTAGACGTTGACGTGACGTCTCCAACACCATTTTATGGACCGTGAAAAGAAACCTAAGGGAAATGTTCCAGGGAGGCTATCGTGGGACTTAAAACTTTACTTAAGCTATCTACGGCTGCTGTTGTGTCTTTGACACTGGTCGCCGGTACGACAACGTCCGCCAATGCTGTTGAAAAGCTGAAGTGGAAAATGCAAAGCGCGTTCGGCTCCAAGCTGTCGATCATCGGCGAAGTGGCCAGGCGTTACGAAGATATCGTCTCGGACATGTCCGGCGGCGCCATGAAGATTAAATTCTTCGAGCCTGGCTCGCTGGTTCCGACCCTGCAGGGTTGGGATGCGGTTAAGGCCGGTTCCATTGACGCCATGTGGGGCACCGCCGGTTATCACGTTGGCAAATTCCCCGCTCTGTCGTTCTTCACCGCGGTGCCTTTCGGCCCCCGTGGCGGCGAATTCCTGGCTTGGTTGGGCTATGGCGGTGGTGATGAGATCTATGACCGCCTGTATCACGAAAATGGCGTGCATGGACTGCATTGCGCCCTGATCGCACCTGAGACCTCGGGCTGGTTCCGCAAAAAGTACAACACCATCGCCGAGCTGAAGGGCCTGAAAATGCGCTTCTTCGGTCTGGGCGCGGTGGTAATGACCAAACTTGGCGTCTCCACCCAGCTGCTGGCCGGCGCGGACATCTATCCGGCTCTGGAACGCGGCGTGATCGATGCGACGGAATTCTCCATGCCTTCGATCGATTATGACCTTGGCTTCTATCAAATCGCCAAGTTCAACTATTTCCCCGGTTGGCATCAACAAAGCTCAATCGGCGAACTGTTGATGAACAAAGCGGGCTGGGATGGCCTTTCCAAACAGCAACAGGCGATTATTTCGGTTGCCTGCGGCGATTCCATCACCTGGTCGAACACCCGTTCGGAAGCCTTGCAGTTCGAAGCCATGGCCAAGTTGAAAGCCAAGGGCGTAGAATCGGTGCGCTGGCCCGACTCTGAACTGGAAATTCTGCGGAAGACCTGGGAAGAAGTGTTGGTCGAAATGTCCGCCACGGATCCCTTGTTCAAGGAAATCGCCGAAAGCTATAGCAGCTTCCGCGCCAAGTACAAGATCTGGAAAGATCACGGCTATCTCGATTGATAACCGGACTTGACCCAATTAGGTCATGACTGCAATAAAGCTGGGCCCCGGTTCTCCGGGGCCCAGTGATATTGACAAACAATAATAAGAACTACGCTGCCGGTTTTTGTCTGGCAGATCGTTCTGCCACGATGTCGGCGGCATCAATGCCCATCGACGCTAATTAACCGGCCTAGCTTGCCGGAAACGGAAACCGTACCATGGAATTTTTTGTTGAATATCTGCCGATCTTGATGTTTTTGAGCCTGGCGGGCTTGTTGTTCACCGGCTATCCGGTGGCCTTCATTCTGGGCGGCGTGGCGATTGGCTTCGGCCTGATCGGCTACGGCATGGATATGTTTAAACTGATTGAATATTTCAATTTCATGCCGCGCATCTGGGGCATGGCGGCGGAAAACCTGGTCCTGGTCGCGGTGCCGACCTTCGTCTTCATGGGCACCATGATGGAACGCAGCGGCATCGCCAACGAGATGCTGTATTGCTGCCAGGTGCTATTGCGCCGGGTACCGGGCGCCCTGGCCCTGGCCGTGTGCGTCATGGGTACGATCCTGGCGGCCATGACCGGCATTATCGGCGCCTCCGTGACCATGATGACTGCACTGGCGCTGCCGGTGATGTTGCGCCAGGGTTATCATCAGACCCTGGCCACCGGTGTTATCGCGGCCTCGGGCACCTTGGGCATTTTGATCCCGCCCTCGATCATGCTGATCATCATGGCGGACCTGCTGTCCATTTCGGTGGGCACTTTGTTCATGTCGGCGATTATGCCCGGGCTGGTGCTGGCGACGATGTATCTGACATTCGTTACCAGCTGGGCCCGCATAAAGCCGTCCATCGCGCCACCCCTGCCGCCCGAATTGCTGCATGTGCCGTCCAATGAATTGGGCCCGCTTCTGGTTCGGGGCTTTTTCCCGCCGGTGGTCTTGATCGCCTTCATCAAGGGTTCGATCCTGTTGGGTTGGGCGACCCCGTCCGAGGCCGGCGCCGTGGGTGCTTTTGGCGCCATGGTCATCGCCTTGTTCAAGGGCACCTTGAAATGGGATGTGGTGAAGGGCGTCTGCCAGTCATCCGGCCTGACCATTGCGATGATCTTCTTCATCGTCATGTCCGCCACCTGTTTCGCCTACGTCTTCCGCTCCTTGGGCGGCGACGACGTGGTGGAAGATTTGATCCTGAAAGCTGGCCTGGGTTCCTGGGGCCTGTTGTTCCTGATCATGGCCATCGTGTTCTTCCTGGGCTTCTTCCTGGACTGGGTTGAGATCACCTTGATCGTGCTGCCGGTGTTCGCCCCCCTGGTGGCGGAACTGGATTTCTCCGGCCACGTGTCGGACGAAAATGTGGTGTATTGGTTCACCGTTTTGGTGGCGATCAACCTGCAGACCTCGTTCCTGACCCCGCCATTCGGCTTTGCCCTCTTCTATATGAAGGGCATAGCGCCGAAGGAGGTTCATATTAAGAATATCTATCTGGGCATCATACCGTTCGTGCTTATCCAGGTTTGTGGTGTGATATTGGTGCTGGCCTTTCCCAAGATCGCACTATGGCTGCCAAATCTTGTTTACGCGTAGAGGGGAGATCGAATTATGACTGAATCGACAATCGCAAGCCACGAATCGAGCTCTCATCCCCTGGTGCTGCTTTCCTACAAATTGCGCAATTTTGTGGAATTCATTGGCCAGAACGGAGCTTACTTCATCCTGCCCCTGGTGGGTTTCACCATGATAGATGTATTTGGTCGCAAGATGACCAACCAAACGATATTCGGTTTCTCCATTGATGCGCAGCTTTGGTTGGTGGAAAATGTCAGCCGCATGTTCCAATCCACCATGTTGCAGGAGATGGAATGGCATTTTCACACCGTGCTGTTTTCGTTGGTTCTGGGGTATGGCTTCACCCGCAACCGCCATGTGCGCGTCGATTTGGTCCGCATGCATTTACAGACCAAGGTGCAGGCGTTTATCGAGTTCATCGGCACCTCGTTATTCATGATCCCCTACACCGTCGTGGTGATCTATTTTTGTTACGTCTTCACGTATGATAGCTTTATCACCAACGAGATTTCTCCGTCCCTGGTTGGCATGAGCCATCGTTGGATCATCAAAACGGTTTTCGGCATCGGCATGATCGTCGCTTTGGTGTCCGGGATTGCCGTCTGGCTGCAATCCGCCGTGGTCCTGTTCGGGTCGAAAGACATCCGTTTTGAACTGATGACCCTGGAATGGGAAGAGGACATGGGCGAAGGCGTTGAAGGTTACAAGCGCATGGTCCTGGACGAGCAGGAAACCGACATGAAGAAGATCAGCGAAGAGGGCAAGGGTTAGCCCATTTCCGATTTCAACGGCTTCTATATTCGGTAATATCCGTAACGAGAAAAGCCCCCGGACGTCAGCGTCTCGGGGGCTTTTTTTTCGAGACTGGTTTGTCCCAAGAAATTCGGATCGCTATTCCTTACCGTGAAACCGCACTTTTTCGGCCAACTGCCGCTCCAACTGTTTGACCGATATGTCGAAATAGGAAATTGGCACATGGATTGACGGCCAGCCTTTCATCTGGCCCTCGAACTTCGCCGCCTGGGGCGAAAAGGCGGCGAACATGCCGACACGGCGGCGCATATGACGGGCCGCATGTTCCTCCAGTTCATTGTCATCCACCGAGACCATCAAGACCCGGCGCAGCAGCGTCGCCTTAGACGTGCCCAGGCCGACCACGGCATGCCAGGGGATCAGGCCCACATCGGGCCGGCGGCAACGGATGCCTTCATCATCGATGATCAGAACCGGTTTCTGGTCGAATGCCATCTGCAGCAGGGTGAATGCGGTCAGGCCGCCAATACCCCCGCCGGCCAGATGCAGCATGGTGCCACCACCCAACATATCGATCCCCATGACCGCCGCCGAGAGGGAAGAGATGGCGACCAGCACGCAGGGTGCGGCCAGGATCCCTAATTTGATCTTGGAGTTATGGGCGACGATCGGTTCCGCCTTACCCTTATCCCGTTTCTTTCGCCGCCTGGAAGGCGTCTTGCCCCCATCGGCAGGCTGCTGTCCTTGCTGCATTTAAGCTCCAAATATAGTCTCGTTCACGGCACTGGAATCGTCGGGTCCCGGCCGCAAATCTGTCTCAAGTTCCCGGCGGCACCGCGCCCAGATGGTCTATCATCCCCTGCACGCCGGCAATTTCCTTTGCCGCCACCAACATCGCCTTGCGCTCGGCCTCAGTCTCAACCCAGCCCCAAAGCTCTACCACACCATCCGAGACAATGACATTGGTCGAACCATGGCTGGCCCAGCCCTTGCCCTGCAATGCCGCCAGAACGTCATGACGCACGGTGCGGTCGGTGGTGCTTGCTGCTTCGGGTCCATCATTGCGATGGCCGGCCAGGGCTTGTAGCAGATTACCCCTTGATACGATACCGATCAGTTCGCCGTCGCGCAGCACGGGCACGCGCTTGATATGATGCTCCTCCAACAGCCGGGCGATGGTCGTGGTTGGGGCATGCTCGGTAACACTGACAATATCCGGCGGCATGATGTCCGCCGCCGTGCGGCCGTGCTATTTGATGAAATCCTTGGCATCCTGTTCCGGGCTGGACATCAGACGTAACCACCATGACCGTTGCCTCTCACCGCGCAGCCCGGCCAGTTGCAGCAGATCCCCCTTGCGAGACGATACCCACGGGACGGCCATCCGGGTCCACCACCGGGACGCCGGATATATGATTATCGATCAGAACCTGGGCAATATCCGCCACTGTCATGTCCAGCGGAATGGTAACGACACTGGTTGTCATGATATCTCGCGCGAGCATTAGCGTACCCTTTCAGCTATCAGCTACTTGATTTGGGCGGCGGCGGGTAGATGCCGGCCGCCCTCTCTTCTAATATGGCGCCGATGGCGCGGTTAACCATGGCCCGTGACAAATTGGCGCCGTCGAACTCACATGATATTGATGCAGGAATGATCACAACGCCGGCCGATCAACGTTAGAATGTAACGATGATGACAACCCTGCAGCGGTCCCTTGCGCCCTCGCTTTTGGCGGTTCTTTTAGTGGTTCTTTTGACGGTTGTCCCGGATGCTCTGTCGCAAACAATTGTGTCTCCGGACCAGGCCTTGCGCCTGGCGCGCGGCGGCCAGGTCACCATTATCGATATCCGGCGGCCCGATGAATGGCGTCAAACGGGCTTGCCCGCAGGCGCCGAACGGGCCACGGTCCGGTTTAGCCGCGGGCCGAATGAATTTTTGCGCAAAAACGCCAAACTGACCCAGGACGACAAATCCAGGCCCATCGCCCTGATCTGTGCCGCCGGGGTGCGTTCCGGGTTTGCCGCCAAGCTGCTGGCCAGCAGGGGCTACACACAGGTCCTGGACATCAGCGAAGGCATGCTGGGCAATGGTCATGGGGCTGGCTGGCTGGCCCGGAATTTACCCATAAACACCTGTAAGAATTGCCAATAAGCGATATCCGTATGTTGCCCCAATGCGCCATGGGCGCGGCATGGGGCGCGGCACTGGCGCGGTACGGGCGAGCTATGGGCGAGCTATGGGCGCGGCATGAGGCGCGACGATCCGCCGCTACCAAGTTCGCGATGCTTGTGCTAGGAAAGGCCGGCGTGGCCGAGGCCACAAGACTGTTTCACGTTTTTTTTGCCGTAAGGAGATCCAGATGCGGAAGTTTCGTTTGCCGGTGGTCGTTGCCGCCCTCGCCATGGCCTTTACCTTCAACGTGGCCGATGCCGCCAACTTGAAGAAAGGCAAGAAAGTATTTAAGAAATGCAAGGCCTGTCATACCCTCAAACCGGGTGGCAAAAACAAGATCGGACCGAATCTGAACGGTCTGTTTGGCCGCAAGGCGGGAACTGTGAGCGGCTTCAAGTATTCCTCAGCCATGAAAGCTTCGGGCATCGTCTGGGATGAGGCCGTGTTGGACAAGTTTCTGACCAAGCCAAAAAAGCTGGTGCCGAAGACCAAAATGGCCTTCGCCGGGCTTAAGAAAAAGTCCCAGCGGGATAATCTGATTGCCTATTTGAAAGACGCCACAAAGTAGATTTTTTTTGGCGGTTTTTTTTTGGTAATATTGGCCGGCGTCCCAGGGGGCGCCGGCTTTTTGCCGAGCGGTTAACCAAACGTTATTCGTTACCCCATAGATTTTCCATCAAGCAGACGCGGAAGGCGCGGTCCAGACCTGCCTTCGCCGAGGAAAATTTCGATCCGGGATCCCAATATCGCACAGCCTGACCTACAGGCAGCAGAAAGCGATGACGCCAGGCAGGCCGAACCTGCCAGCGTGGACCTGGACTTGTCATCCTTGATGCGTTCGTGCAGGTGGGCGATTGAGGAAGAAGGTCTGCATGAACTACGCATTCCCTTGGCAAACGGCGTACCGGCCTATGTAGAGCTGCCGCAATCAGCCGAACTGATCTTCATCAATGGCAACCAGGCCGCTGATCTGCCTACATACGACGATAATATCGAGAGATTCATGGCAGCCTACGGGGTCTCATTGCTGTGTTATGACTATCCCAATTTGCAGTATGCCGACGGTTCAATCCGGCGTTTGTTTTTGATGCGGGCCAAGGTTGAGGACGGTCGCCTCTGCCCGGATCCCGACGGCTACCTGAAAGTCAATTGCGCCCTGCTGCAGGATCAAGGAGTGAAGGCCTTGCAGATTCAGGGCCTGGCGCACCAGATGGCCGACCCAAACGTGCCCTTTGCCGAGAAATTACAAATCGTCGCCAAACGCCTGGAACTGGCGGAGGGGCGTTTCGATCCGAATAAACTGGATGAAACCATGCCCCCCGGCGCCCGGGGCCGCATGCAGTGGCGAAACCGCCCGGTTCTTGCCTCGGCTACCATGGCACCGTCAATCTCGGCGCTATTGCGGGATCTGAATGATTTGAGCAGTGCGGAGGCACAGCAGAAAATAGCAGGCACCGCCCTGGGCAGCATCCAGATTTCTGGTGACGGTGCGATGGTGACAACCGGGACGAAGACGGCGCCCAACCTCATATGGATGGCCCCATGGTGTTCGACATGCACCGCCTGGGTTACAGCCAGACTCAAACCGTGCGCGCCGCCATGAAACATCGATTGATTTCCGTCAACGCGCCGCCCGGCACCGGGCAGATGGCGACCGTGGTCAATCTGATCGCAACAGCCGTCATGAATGGTGAAAGCGTATTGTACACCGCCCGGCGCAAGGAAACCGTGGATGCCATGACCAAGCATCTGAATGCCTGGGTGGGGAAGAAAATATCGGCCGTGGTACAGGTCGGCGACGGCATGGTCAACGCAGCCTGTCGCGAGGCCCTGACCGAAACCCTGCGCGAAATTCAACGGCCGGAAGTGGGGGTCTTCGATGAAGACGATCCCGACGGCGCCGCTGAAAAGCCCGACAAATCAGCCGCCAGCCGCGAGAAACCGACCCTCAAGGACATGCAGGAACTGGACCGCCTGTCAGGTCCTGCGCCTGACCCCGACGGAGATCTTGGAGAAGAACAACTACATCATTGAACGGCTGCAGCGCATGGTTTAACGCCCTTGGCACGACTGCGCGCCGACTTAAACCGGGATGGTCAGACGCGTTACAATTCCGCTGTTTCGGCATCCATGTCCGTTATGCTTTATATTGTCAGCCGTAACATTTTTTCGGATGGGGCATATGACGGTTTCTAATCAGGCGCTCGAATTCCTGGATTTCGTGGAACGGCAGCCGCGTCAATCGGTGCGTCAACTGATGGACAAGGTGCTGCTGAAAAGCCGCCTGATGACCGGGGCCGAGGCCGGCACCATCTTCATCGTCCGCCACAAGGGCCGGCAGAAATGGCTGGAGCCGGTCAGTCTGCAAAATGACGTGGTGCCCATCGGCGGTACGGATTTCATCATCCCCATCACCCAGAAAAGCATTTCGGGCTTTGTTGCCGCCTCCGGCGAGGTCGTGCGCATTGACGATGTCTACAAAATCCCCGCCGCCAAGCCCTACAGCTTCAATCCCAATAACGAGTTGGCGCACTACCGCACCAAGTCGGTGTTGTGTTTCCCACTAAAAAACTATCAGGATGAAGTCATCGGCGTGGTTCAGTTGATTAATCGGCGGGTCGATGAACAAGATAAACCGATGCCATTCGGCGACAGCCAGGTGCAGCTGGTAACCCCCATCGGCAGTGTCCTGGCTACGCATATTGAACGGGCCGCGATGCTGGAAAATATACGGCAGAAAAATGCCCGCCTGCGCCAACGCAACCGCGAACTGGGTGAACAAAGAGCCCAAGTGGTCGCCATGCAGGCGGAGACGGAAGAGGCCTTTTTGCTGTCGATCCAATTGCTGGCCCGGGCCTCGGAAATCCATGACGAGGGCACGGGCAATCATATCGTCCGGGTTAATGAATACAGCTATTTCATCGCCAGCGAATTCGGCATGACCAAGGCCTTCTGCGACGAGATCCGCTATTCCGCGCAATTGCACGACGTGGGCAAGATGAGTGTCGATGTGGCGGTACTGAAGAAACAGGGCCCCTTGGACGATGACGAGCGGGCGGAGATGGATAAACACCCCCTTTATGGCCACCAAATTCTGGAAACAGCGCCACGCCTGAACATGGCGGCGGAAATCGCGCTGTATCATCACGAACAATGGGACGGCGGCGGCTATCCCATGGGATCGGCGGGGCAGGACATCCCTCTTTCCGCCCGGATCGTCGCCATCGCCGATATCTACGACGCGCTACGTTCCGAACGCCCCTACAAACCGGCCTTCAGCCATAAAAAGACCATGGATATCATGTTGAAGGGTGACGACCGCCTGGATCCATCCAAGCATTTTGATCCCGCCCTCATGTCCCTGCTGGCCAAGACCCATCAGGGCATGAACAAGATCTACCGCCGGCTGAAGGACTGATGGCATGATGCGCGCCATTCGCTTTGCAAAACGGCAGGTGGTGTACGTCATACCGGCCGTGATGCTGCTGGCCGCCCTGGGTCTGCGTTTGGAGGATCCGTCCTTCCTGCAGGTCTTTCGTCTGAAAATTTTTGATCTCTATAACCAGCTGCATCCGCGCGAACATCAAGAAGTTCCCGTTGCGATCCTCGATCTGGATGATGAGACCCTGTCGCGCATAGGCCAATGGCCCTGGCCGCGCAGCAAACTGGCGGAAATGCTGGCCAACGTTTTTAACGCGGGGGCGAAAGTTGTCGCCTTCGACGTGGTGTTCGCGGAACCTGATCGCACCTCGCCCAAACAGGCGCTTTCAATTTGGCTCAATCAGCCGGAGCTGGACTTGGACGCCCTGTCGCCCGAAGCCAGGGCCTTCACCAAGCCGATCCTCGAATCATTCCCGGATCATGACGAGGCCTTCGCTGAAATAATCGCCCATATCCGTGATGCGGCCAAAGACTATGGCATCGTCGCCGGTATCGTATTGACCAATGATGCCAATACCCGAAAGCCCCTGGTCAAGGCAGGCTATGCCATCAATGGCGACGATCCGCTGCCGTTCCTGGCGCAATACGACGGCGCGGTGGTCAATCTGCCGGCGATTGAAAAGGCGGCCGCCGGGGTCGGCAGTTTTAACCTTGCCCCCGAGACCGACGGCATCATCCGCCGGGTGCCCACCTTCATGCGCATCGGCGAACAGCTTTACCCCAGCCTGTCGCTGGAGGCCTTGCGGGTGTTTCAAGGCGCCTCGACCTATATCCTGAAATCCTCGGGCGCCAATCTGGAGGAGAATTTCGGCCAGGCCACGGGTTTGAATCATATCAAGGTCGGCCACCTGGAAATTCCCGTGGATGGCCAGGGCCGCTTCTGGGTACACTTCGCCAATACCGCCGAGGGCCGGGTCATTCCACTGTGGAAAATATTCGAGGCGGATTTCCATCCAGCCCGGGTCGCCGGCAAGATACTGTTCTTTGGCACCTCGGCCGCCGGCCTGAAGGATTTGCGGACCACCCCCCTGAACCCCGCCGCCGCCGGGGTCGATGTACATGCGCAAGTCACGGAGCAGATCCTGTCCGGCCATTTCATGGAACGGCCCGACTGGGCCGACGGCATGGAAAAGATCTCCATCCTGATCATGGGCCTGTTTCTGATCGTGCTGACCCCCCGCTTTGGCGCCATGCCGGGTGCCTCCATCTCCATCGGCACGGCAATCGCCGCGGCGGCGTTAAGCTGGTATCTCTATACCGACGAGCTGTTGCTGGTCGATCCGATCTATCCCGGCATCGCTATTCTGGCGATCTACCTCTCGTCCTCCACCATTCTGTATCTGCAAACCGAGGCGGAGCGGGAGCGGGTGCGCGGCGCCTTCAGCCAATACCTCTCGCCGGCCCTGGTCGAACAGTTGGCCAACGAGCCCGATCGCCTGAAAATGGGTGGCGAGAGCCGCAACATAAGCTTTCTGTTCTGCGATGTGCGCGGCTTCACCTCGATTTCGGAATCCTTCAAATCGAATCCTCAGGGCCTGACCCGCCTGATCAACCGCTTTCTCACCCCCCTCACCGACGCCATATTGGCCCGCCATGGCACCATCGACAAATACATGGGGACTGCATCATGGCATTCTGGAACGCCCCCCTGGATGACGAGGACCATCCCGAACATGCCTGCGAATCGGCCCTGGTGATGTTCGAGGAGCTGGAAGTGTTGAACCAGAACCTGAAGGCCGAGGCGGAAGAAAGCGGCGAAAGACATATCTCACTGAAAGTTGGCGTCGGCATCGACACTGGCGACTGCGTGGTCGGCAACATGGGCTCGGAGCAGCGCTTTGACTATTCGGTGCTGGGCGATGTGGTCAACCTGGCCGCGCGATTGGAAGGGCAATCCAAGAACTACGGCGTCGGCATCGTAATTGGTGAAGAGACCGAGGCCATCATCAGCGACGAGTTCGCCACCATGGAATTGGACCTGATCGCGGTGAAGGGAAAGGCGGAGGCGGTACGCATCCACACCATTCTCGGCCGCGAGGATATGCTGCACCAACAGGATTTTCAGGCGCTAAGAAGCCAGCATGACGAAATGTTGAACGCTTACCGCCAACAGGATTGGACCAAGGCGCGCAAGTTGGTTGACCGGTGCCGCGGCGCCGACGGCAGCTTTGCCGAATTGTATGGCCTTTACGAAGAACGCATTGTCTTCTACCTGCAAAATCCCCCGGATCCTGAATGGGACGGCGTCTTTATCGCCGAGACCAAATAATTGTGCCAAATTTCCGCCGCTGGTTTAGCCTAGAGCAATTCTGCGCTAGAGCAATTCCGATCCAATGTGAATCGCCCAAATGCCCTGGGCGATTCTAAGTGATTAAAAAAGTTGCTCTAACATTAAGAAACGGAGCATTTCCAATTCGGAAATGCGCTAGGGTTTGAACGAGAAAATCTGGTTGGGACGGCGAATGGCGAAAATCACATGAGCGATTTGGAAAAGGTCAACGGACATCACGCCAAGGAACTTTTGTCGCTGCCATTCGCGGCCGCACTGAGCCGAGGGGAGGATGTGGCGAAACTGCCCTTTGACGTGGATGTGGCCGTGGGCGCGGTGGTGCGTCTGCATGCGGAGGTGCCGGAGGACGGCTATACCGCGCCCTTTCTCGGCACGGAACGGGAAGGCAACGGCATTGTCATTGATGACAATGGTCTGATCCTGACCATCGGTTACTTGATCGTCGAGGCCATGGCGATCAGCATTGGCACCAATGACGGACGCGTCATTCCGGCGGAGATGGTCGCCTATGACTACAACAGCGGCTTCGGTCTGGTGCGGGCGCTGGAAAGACTGGATATCACACCTATTCCCTTTGGCCGATCGGCGGATTTGGCGGTGGGGAATGGCGTCCTGGTGGCCGGCCACGGCGGCCGCGGCGGGGCCATTGGCGCCCGGGTGGTCAGCAAACGTGAATTTGCCGGATATTGGGAATACATGCTGGATGAAGCTATCTTCACATCGCCGGCCCACCCCAACTGGGGGGGCACGGCCCTGATCGGCCGGGACGGCACGCTGATGGGGGTCGGCTCGCTTTATGTGGAGGATGCGGTTGAGGACAATGACGGTCATACTGAAAACCGCGCGGAAAACCGGGTGGGCAATATGTTCGTGCCCATTGATCTGCTGACACCGATCATGGCGGAAATGTTGCGCGACGGCCGCACGGCGGCATCCCGCCGGCCGTGGTTGGGGTTGTTCACGGCGGAGGTCGAGGGACGGATCGAAGTGATCGGTCTGGCCAATGACGGACCGGCGGAACGCGCTGGCCTGAAGGTCGGTGATGTTATCGTCAAGGTCAATGGACAAACCATCGCCACCATGATCGAGCTGTATCGCACGGCCTGGTCGGTCGGTGATGCGGGGGTTGATATTTCCCTGACCCTGCTGCGCGAGACCTATGCCTTCGAGCTGGCTTTGAAGTCGGAAGACCGCTACAGCCAGCTGAAATTTCAGCAGGGTTAGACTTTAATATCATTAAATTCGAATTTAGTAATCGCGGATTATTCCAAATGGGGAGATGGAACTTGCAATCACGGCGGACAATTATCCGGGGCTGTCTTGCGGCGGGCGCCACGGTGGCGGTGCCGGGCGTGCTTTTTGCCGCAGCCTCGCCCCAGGCCATCGAAAGCGCGGCCGCCTTCATTCGAAAGCTGGCCGGCCAGGCCATCGGCATCCTGCAATCCAGCAACGTCAGGCTTGCGGCTCGAGAAGCCCAATTCCGGGTTCTGATGTCCAATGGCTTCGACACGCCCTTCATTGCCCGCTTTGTCCTGGGTAAGCATTGGCGCAAGGCAACGCCGCAGCAACGGTCGGATTATGTGGCTCTGTTTACGGAGTTTATCCTGCAAACCTACAGCCGGCGCATGGGTGGATATTCGGGCCAGAGTTTTGCCGTGGCGGGCGCCCGGGCGGCCGGCAAAAGGGATATCCTGGTCCGCACCAGGATTGTCCGGCCGGGCGGGCCGCCCATCAAGGCCGACTGGCGCGTGCGGCCCAAGGGGGGTGAATACCGTATTATCGATATCATGGTGGAGGGGGTTTCCATGGCCGTGACCCAGCGTTCGGAATTCAATGCCGTCGTGCGGCAACGGGGCATGCCGGGCCTGTTGCAGGCGTTGCGGGCGCGGACCCAGAAATTCGGCGTGGCATCGTAGAGGGCCGGGAGGAATGGCAATGAACATGACCGCAATCTTTCGCCGTTGGCGCGCTGCATTCGTGACGTTTTCGATGACCGCGCTGCTGCTGGCCGCGGCCACCCTGCCCCCGACACCAGCGTCGGCGGCGGATTTCAAGGCCGGCTACATGGCCTACCAACGGGGCGATTTCGCCGGCGCCGCCAAGGAATGGCTTGCCCTGGCCAAGGCTGGGCACACCAAGGCGCAATACAACATCGGCATCCTGTACGACCAGGGCAAGGGGGTGGTCCTGGACCGGGCCGAAGCCGTGCGCTGGTGGCGGAAATCAGCGGAAAGCGGCTTTCGCATGGCCCAGCATAATCTGGCCAATTCCTATATATCCGGCGACGGCGTGGGGCAAAGTTATGACGATGCTCTGGTCTGGTTGGAACGGGCGGCGGCGGCGGGCCTGAACCGCAGCCGCTATACCCTGGGCAAGATGTACCACTATGGCCTGGGCGTGGCGGCGGACGCCAAGCGGGCCGCCGTGTTCTATCAAGCGGCGGCGGAAGCCGGCCTGGACAAGGCGCAATACAACCTGGCCAAGGCCTACCGCGACGGCGATGGCGTGGGGCAGGACCATGGGCTGTCCGTGAAATGGTTCCGCCGCGCCGCCGAACAGGGCTATGCCAAGGCGCAAAACCATCTGGCGACCCGCTACGTGCGGGGCCAGGGCATCGGCGCGGACCTGGTGGAGGCCTTCAAATGGGCCACTCTGGCGGCCCGCCAGGGCCATGAACGGGCCCGGGAAAATGTCCAGGCACTGATCAAACGCCTGACGCCCGACGAACGGGCCGAGGCCAAACAACGGATCGCCGCCTTTCGGGCCAAGCCCGAGGGCCCCTAGCGCAACCTGCGTTCTTTTGAACGCAGATAAGTTGCGCTAACTCACTGAAATCGATCAAATTATCAGCCGTAAATTGAGTCCAATTTCAGGCTGTTTGATCCAGCCGGCTGAGCCCTGGCAACGGTTCCCAATCCACACTATTCTAACGCCCGGCTTGGAGGTTGGGAGGCAACAGGTAATGGGGCGTTTACTGGCGGCGGTCGTCCTGCTGACCTCTGTTCTGGGACCCGGTTGGGTTGCGGCCCAAGGGCAAAACAGCCTGGCCGACGGTTTTCAGAATTATTTTGCCGCAACGGCCCGCAACGCCGCCCTTGGTGCCCGTACGGAGGCCGTGCGCCGGACCCGTGTCGCGGCGGCGCTGTCGCCCCTGGTGACAGAGGTTCTGGTACGCCAGCCGGGCCGGATTTCTCCCATGATCCGAGGCCTGCGCGCCGCCGCGCCGGACGTAGCACCTGGCCTTGTGCGGAACGCCATGACTGCCTTTCCCGGCTTCGCCGGTCAAATCGCCCAAGCCGCCGGCCAGACCGCCGGCCAGGCGCCGTTCGAAAGTATATCGGGGCTATCCATCGCACCCGACCACCCCGCCCGGCAACGGCTCATCCATGCCCGCGCGGCCCGCGTGGCGGCCTGGGCGGTTTCAGCCATTGCCCGGGATTCCGGCGCCCTGGAACAGATCATGGCCCAGGCCATGGCCGCCGCCCCCGGCAACAAGGCCCCCGTGGTGCAGGCGGTCGCGGCGGCCTATCCCGGCTTTGCCCTCCGGATCGCCACGGCCACCGGCATCAGGCCGCCCGCGGCGCCGGCCCGCATGGTACGGCGGCCGGTCCATGCCGTCCAGGTGATCGTCAGGACGCCGGTGATCATGCAGCCTTCAGCGCCCAGAGTTATGGCGCCACCAGCCGCCGTGCAGGCCGTCGTTCAACCCATTGTCCAACGGAACAAACAGCCTGGACGGACCGCCGCACCGGCTCAAGCCTTGCCCGAGGGGCTGCGCCTGGCCGACAGCGATGAAGATGATGGCGAGATCGATGATCCTCTGGAGCCCATGAACAGGATTATCTTCGCCTTCAACGAAACCATCGATCTGATACTGCTGCGGCCCATTGCCATTGGTTACAACTTCCTTATGCCGGAACTGGTGACCCACGCGGTGCGGCGGTTCTTTTTAAACCTGGATGCCCCCGTCATTTTGGCCAATGATCTGTTGCAGGGCGATTTCGCCGACGCCGGCGTGACCCTGGGCCGCTTCGGCGTGAACAGTACCCTCGGCGTCCTGGGCCTGTTTGACCCGGCCGCCGGCTTTGGCTGGGAACGCCACCATGCGGATTTCGGCCAGACCCTGCATTCATACGATATCGGCGCCGGCCCTTACTTGGTTCTGCCCTTGTTGGGCCCCGCCAGCAGCCGTGGCGGCGTCGGCAAGGTGGTGGATATCGTCTTCCAGCCCATGACCTATCTGTTAAGCACCGGCCAGAGCCTGGCGGTGGGCACCACCCGCGCCATGGTCAGGCGGGAAGAATTGCTGACGCCACTGGATCAGCTGCGGGAAAATTCCGTGGACTACTACACCGGCCTGAAAGCCGCCTACTGGCAGGCCCGGCAGATTGAACTGAACAAGGGCACCATGGAAGGACTGGGCGACGGCGGGGCCGACAAACTGTTCGACGCAATAAACTAATTGCCCGGACCGCGCCGCAGATTATACAACGTCAGGATCGCTGCCCATTTTTAGAGAGTACCCGCATGCAAACGTTTGGCCCCCTGGTGGCGTTGGACAACCCCGCCTTCATTCATGACAGCGTGGAAATATTCGGCAAGGTTCATATTGGCGAGGGCGTCTCCATTTGGCCGCGCGTGGTGATACGGGCCGAAAACGACGAAAATATCATCGGGCCTTATTCGAACCTGCAGGATTTCGTCATGGTCCATATCGGTTATGGCTGCGGCACCATCATAGGCGCCCATTGCTCCATCACCCATCATGCCACGGTGCATGGCGCAACAATTGGCGACAACTGTCTGATCGGCATCAACGCCACGGTGATGGACAACGCCGTGATCGGCGACAACTGTATCATTGCCGGCCATACCATTGTTCCCGAAGGGGCCCGGATTCCGGCCAATTCCATCGTCGCCGGGGTGCCGGGCAAGGTGGTGAAATCCCGCAACAATTTTGTCGCCAACCGTATCAATGCCTTCGCCTATCATTACAATGGCCTGGCCTATGCCAGGGGCGAACACCGGGCCTGGGACACGGATCAATTCCTCCGGGCCAGGGACGCCGAGCAGGTCAGCCTGGAGGCGGAACTGGCGGCGCTGGAAGGGTTGTAAAAAGAGGAGACTGGGCCAATGGACCTGGAAAAACCATATCTGCTGTTTCTGGGCGATGCCCCGGACCAATTGGCGGCCAAGACCGCCACCGGAATCGCCGATTGGCGCCCCGAATGGTGCATTGGCCAATTCCGCCTGCCCGGCTGCAAGGCGGATATCGGCCTCAAGGATGTGAGCATCGACGAGGCGATTGCCCTGGGCGCCAAGACACTGGTCATTGGCGTGGTCAATTCGGGCGGCTTTCTGCCCGATAGCTGGACCGATGCCATCTGCGAAGGCCTGGCAAAGGGACTGAATGTGGCATCCGGCCTGCATGGGCGGTTGCAAAATTTCACCGCCATCAACCAGGCGGCTGAAAAATATGGCCGCACCTTGCATAACGTCCGCCACAGCGAGCAGGAATTCACCACCGGCAAGGGCCATAAACGACCGGGCAAGCGGCTGCTGACCGTGGGCACGGATTGCTCCTGCGGCAAGAAGTACACCGCGCTGGCCATCGAAAAGGCCATGCGGGCACGCGGCATGAAGGCCGATTTCCGGGCCACTGGGCAGACCGGCGTGCTGATCGCCGAACGGGGCGTGGTGATCGATGCGGTGATCGCCGATTTTATTTCCGGTGCGGCGGAATGGTTGAGCCCGGACAACGAACCGGACCATTGGGACCTGATCGAGGGCCAGGGCTCGTTGTTCCATGCCTCTTATGCCGGGGTCTCCCTGGGCTTGATGCACGGCGCCCAGCCCGACTGTCTGGTGCTGTGCCACGAACCGACCCGAACCCATATGCGCGGGCTGCCCCATTATCCCATTCCTGAATTGGAAGACTGTATCGCCCTGAACCTGGCCAACGCCAAGCTGACAAATCCCGATTGCCGCATGCTTGGGGTTTCCGTCAATACATCGGCGCTTTCACAGGAAGAGGCGGATCGTTACCTATCCGAAACGTCGGCGAGACTGTCCCTGCCTTGCCTGGACGTCATGCGCGGCGGCGCCGACGGTTTCCTGAATTATCTGGCCGGATAAGTCATGCCCAATTCACGACGTTCCCTACAGGTATCCGAGGAAACCTTCCCCATCGCGGGCAGTTTCACCATTTCGCGGGGCAGCCGCACGGAAATCCACGTGGTGATGGCCGAAATAATCGACGGCGATCACCGCGGGCGGGGCGAATGCGTGCCCTATGCCCATTATGGCGAAAGCCTGGCCTCGGTGCGCCAACAGATCGAAGGCATGACGGCGCTGATTGCCCAGGGCGGCGGCCGGGCGGAACTAAACGGCGCGATGCCGGCCGGCGCGGCCCGCAACGCCCTGGACTGCGCCCTGTTCGATCTGGAGGCCAAGCAAACCGGCCGCAGGGCCTGGGAGCTGATCGACATGGCCCCGCCACCCGATCTGACCACCGCCTATACCCTCAGCCTGGGCAGCCCGGAGGCCATGGGCACGGCGGCCCAGGGCGCCAGACAATATGCCTTGCTGAAACTGAAATTAGGCGGCGCCGGCGATCTGGACCGGGTCCGGGCGGTGCGCCTCGGCGCGCCCGAGGCCCGCCTGATCGTCGATGCCAACGAGGCCTGGACAGCGGACATGGTGCAGCCTTATTCAAAGGTTCTGGCTGGACTGGGCGTGGAACTGATCGAACAACCCCTACCCAGTGGGGCCGACGGCATGCTGGCCGGGATGTCTCATCCGGTGCCCATTTGTGCCGATGAATCCTGTCACACCGGCGCCGATCTCGCCGCCCTGGCGGACCGTTACGACATGGTCAATATCAAGCTGGACAAAAGCGGCGGTCTGACCGAAGGG
>JAYGEA010000333.1:0-18501 GCA_046582635.1 Alphaproteobacteria bacterium | reverse complement strand
CGATATCCTTCTCGCGGCACAGGGTGGTGATCCGGGAGGTGGAGTCCAGCATCTCCGGCATGCCCGGCGCGCCGCTGGGGCCTTCGTAGCGGACGATGATCATATCGTTGTTTTCGATTACGTCGGGGTGGTTTTCCAGCGCCGCCAGCAGATCGGCCTCGCTGTCAAATATGCGCGCCTTGCCCACGAAGACATTGTTCTCCAGACCGCCCTCGACGCCGGCCAGTTTCAGCACGGCGCTGTATTCCGGCGACAGGTTGCCGCCCAGCACGCGCAGCCCGCCGGTCGGCTTGTATGGCTTTTCCACGGAATAAATCACCACGCCATCGGGGGCCGGCGGGTTCAGCCGGGCGATCTGTTCGGCCAGGGTTTCGCCGGTGCAGCTCAACGTCTCGCCGTTCAGCAGTCCGGCATCCAGCAGCTCCTTGACGATCACCTGGATGCCGCCTTTTTCGTCGATATCAACCATGGAATAATTGCCGAACGGCCGGGCATCGACCAGAACCGGCACCACATTTTCCGAGAGGTGGTTGAATTCCTCGAACGACATGATGTCGTCGGCGAAACTGCCGAAACCTGCCGCCCTGGCAATCTCCGGGCCATGCAGGAGGACATTGGTGGAGCCGCCGACAGCCATGGCGACGATCATGGCGTTGCGGATGGACTCCCGGCTAACGATTTTCCGGGGCGTTAGGTCGGCCGCCATCATGGCGTCGAGATAGGCCACCAATTCGCCGGGAAACTGTTCCATCCGGCGGGGGTCGTCCGACGGCGGCGAAACCATGTGCAGCGGTTCCATGCCGACCACGGCGATGAAGGTCTGCATGGTGTTATAGGTGAACATGCCGCCGCAGCTGCCGTATCCGGGGCAGGCATCGCAGGCGATCCTTTTTTTCAATTCCTCGTCATCGCTGCCCGCCACCTGAAAACCGGAAATAATATCGATCCGCTCGTTGGTCACGGAATCCGTGCCGGGGCGGATGGGGCCATCCGACATGATAATGGCGGGCCGGTCATGTTCCAGCAGCGCCGACAGGGTGCCCACGGGCGGTTTGTCGCAGGCGACCACGGCGATGGTCCCCTCCAGGCCGCTGGCGCTCAAATGTTCGCACATGGTGTCGTGGGTGACCTCGCGGCCAATCAGGGAATAGCGCATCTCCCTAGTGCCGTTGCGCATGCCATCCGAGGTGGCGACGGTATATTCGGGCTGTACCAGTCGCAGGTTCATCTGATCGTCGCCGCGGCCGATTTTTCCCCGCAGGCATTCGTGGATGACCTCGACCTTGCGCTGGACGCCGAGATAACATTGGCTGTCGCCCTTGTTGCCGACCACGCCAACGGAGGGTTCATGGATCAGATCGATATCCGTGCCAAGCTCCCGCGCGATGCCCATTGTCTGGGCATTGCGGCCGGGATTGTTATCGAACAGAACCGTTTTGGAATTTCGCATCACCTACCACTCCACCTCGCTTGAAAGGCGCTAATCTATAGATGTTGGGTTCGAGAGGCTAAGGAAATCAGCGGCCAGGCGGTTAACGGCGGCGGGGTTTTCCCAAGCCGGGAAACCTCCCGCATCGGGCACCGCCACCATCCGGGCATCGCCAAGAAGGTCGTTGATATGGCCGGCGGCTGCAAGAAAGTCCCCATGGTCGGCCGCACCGTTGTAAATCAGCGTCGGAATGCGGATGCGCGCCAATAATTCATCCGCTTCCGAGATGGGTTTTGACGGCAGCTCAACCAGCCAGGGACGCCCGGTAAAGTCTTTGATCATGGCGAAATGTTCCGCCGCCCGGCAGGCTTGCGGATGAGCCTGCATATATTCGAACCAGCAACTATCCTGCCACCATTGCTCGATAGCCACCGCGACACCGCTTGGTCGGCAAGGGGCTCCTCTCTTGCCTTAAGCCGCGTTGCAATGTCGCCGGGAAGAATATTGAGGAGCAGCATTTCCGCCCGGTCAAATTCCGTCTGCAGCGCATCTTCCGCCCTGACAACGGCAAGCTCGTAGGATGAGATGACGGCAATCAAAATAGAGGCAAACAACGCGATGTTGAATGCAAAAAAGAAAATGACCCATTCGGAGGCGATCGGTTGAAGAGGCCCATTGTAAAAACTGAAAATGGCCAGCGCCGCCAAGGCGAATGTAAAAACCATACTTAAGGCAATGCGCACGGACCTGCGGAAAAATGGCACCAAAAGTATGATGACAATTGATATCAGGAAAAAAATCCAAAATGCCGAACCAAGCCCAATGTAGACAGTCGACAACACCGCATGAACAGGTACTTCAAACAGTACGGTTAGAAAAACCGGCCAACTAATTTCACCTCGGTTATGGACCCAAATGGCGATTGAAAATATTGCGACACTAAAAACGTTGAATGCCACCAGAACCTTCAAGTCCAGGAGCCAGAACATCACAATAAAGCCGATATGACCAAGAATGCCGAGCGGATAGGCAAACCGCCCCAAAACGAAGAAACGAACAAAGTCCGGCTGCAGACCGGCAGGGGATTTGGTCATGAACACCTGAAAACGGTGTCCCCTCCTGCGCGGATTTTCCGGTTCATTCAATTTCGAGGTGGTCCCATCTCATGGTTCCGCGGCGCCGAGGGAGCGTGAATGTCGCTGCCGAAAGTTCCTAAAGTCGGTTATGGGCGCCGTTGCAGAACGGCTTGCCGTCGTTGTTGCGTTTGCAGCCGCACAGGGAATAGGACTTCGATTTATCGACGCTGAATTTGACCGGCTCGAAATCCGAACCCTTGTGAGAGCCGTCGCAGAAGGGCTGTTTGCTGCTTTTACCGCAGGAACACCAGAAATAGTCTTTGCCCTCTTCCAAATCGGTCATATAGGGAAATTCTTGGGCGATGACGGCGTCGGACATGTGTGAAGCTCCTGGTTTGGTTCTCATTGTTGGGAATAATCTAGGCGGTTGTCGGGTGGAAAACAATAACCTGGTGGTTACAGCGCCGCGGCCAAGACCCCAATCAATCGGTCCACGTCGGCCTCGTTGTTGTAGAGATGCGGCGTGATGCGCATGGATTGCCCACGTACCGAGACATAGACGTTTTCCGCCCCCAGCCGCTCCGGCAGTCCGGTGGGCACCTCACCGGGAAAGCCCAGGCCGAGAAAATGCCCGGCCCGAAGGCTGGGGTCCGAGGCCCCCAGGCCCAGGGGCGCGGCCCGTTCGGCAATCCGGTTGGTCAGGACGGTCAAGGTCGCCTGGGTATTCTCGACGCCCCAGTCCAGCAACTGCTCCAAGGCCGCCACCACCATGGGCAGGGCCGAGAAATTCGCGCCCTCGCCCATATCAAACCGCCGCGCACCGGGTTGGAAATCATCTCTGTAGTCCACCAGGCCGGCAAAATTCTCGCTGCCCTGGCGGGCGATCCAGTTGTGTTCTAAGGGCCGACCGTCACGATGTTTAGGCGCCACATAAAGGAAACCCAGGGTATAGGGGCCCATCATCCATTTGTATCCGGCGGCCACCGCGAAATCGGGCTGTACCTTGGCCACGTCGAAGGGCAGGGCGCCGATGGATTGGGTCAGATCCAGCACCAGCGCCGCGCCCACTTCGCGGCAGCGCCGGCCCACCGCTTCCAGATCGATCAGGCTGCCGTCGGTCCAGTGGCAATGGGGCAGGGCGACGATGGCGGTCTGCTCCGTGATGGCGTCCAGAATGCGGGGCGTCCAGCCGTCGTTGCCGCCACGGGGGATGGTCACCACCTCTGCCTGCCGCTCCCTGGCCAGCTCCCGCCAGGGATAGACGTTGGAGGGGAATTGATCCTGCAGCACGACCAGTTTCTGGCCCTTGGCCACAGGCAGGTTTTGCGCTGCCGTCGCGATGCCGTAGCTGCAGGCGGGGACCATGGCGATGTCATCGGCGGTGGCGTTGATCAATTGCGCGAACAGGCTGCGTGCCCGCTCCGGCGTGGCGAAAAAATCCGGCGGCGTGATCTGCCACGGGTTCGCCTTGCGTGTCACGGCCCCCTGTCCCGCCGCCACCACCTTGTGCATCAAGGGCGACATGTAGGCACAGTTGAAATAGGCGATGTCATCGGGGATATCAAAGAGGTGACGCTGACATTCAATCATACTGGGGATCATTCCGGAAATCCAAATTCTGCTTCGGGCGGCGCATGTGAAACCGGCTGCGTTTGGTTGTCAAATGCGACCTTATGTTGCAGTGCGGCATTAGCTGTTGACTTGGACCGGTTGGGCCGTAAACTCCCGCCTCCGCAACAACATTGGACATTGGTTTTAGACCAATATTTTCACGAGGACCCGGTGCCATGCAGCCCGACCGCAAACCCGCCACGCCCAATTTTTCCTCCGGCCCCTGCACCAAGCGGCCCGGATGGACCCCGTCCGTCCTGGAAAACGCCTACCTGGGCCGCTCCCATCGTTCGGCCGAGGGCAAGGCGCGGCTGTTGGCGGCGATCGAGGGCACCCGCGACGTGCTGGGTGTACCCGATGATTACCGCATCGCCATCGTGCCCGCCTCCGACACCGGGGCCGTGGAAATGGCCCTGTGGTCCCTTTTGGGCGCGCGCGGCGTCGATGTGCTGGCGTGGGAAAGTTTTGGTGCCGGTTGGGCCAACGACATCGTCAAGCAACTGAAATGGGACGATACCCGCCTATGGCAGGCGGATTATGGTCTGCTGCCCGATCTGGATGCGGTGGATTGCGACCGCGACGTGGTGTTCTGTTGGAACGGCACCACCTCGGGCGTGCGCCTGCTCAACGGTGATTGGATTGCCGACGACCGGGCCGGGTTGACCATCTGCGATGCCACCTCCGCCGCCTTCGCCATGGATCTGCCCTGGGACAAGCTGGACGTGGTCACGTTTAGTTGGCAGAAAGTTCTGGGCGGCGAGGCGGCCCACGGCATGCTGATCCTCGGCCCCCGCGCCGTGGCCCGGCTGGAAAGCCATACCCCGCCCTGGCCCCTGCCGAAAATCTTTCGCCTGACCAAGGGCGGCAAGCTCTCGATGGGTCCCTTCAAGGGCGAAACCATCAACACGCCATCGATGCTGTGCGTGGAGGATTACCTCGATACCCTGGCCTGGGCCCGCTCCGTCGGCGGGCTGTCCGGGCTGGTCGAACGGGTCAACCGCAATGCCGCCGTGCTGGAAGGCTGGGTTCAGCGAACCGACTGGGTTGACTATGTCGCCCAGGATGCCGCCAACCGCTCCACCACCTCTGTCTGCCTGTCCATCGTGGATGAATGGTTCACCGCACTTTCCGCCGATGACGGCCGGGCCGTGGCCAAGGCAATGGAGGCAACCCTGGCGGCGGAAGGCGCGGCCTTTGACATCGGCGGCCATCGGGACGCGCCGGCGGGTTTGCGCATCTGGTGCGGCGCGACAGTGGAAGCAGCTGATTTGCACGCCTTGCTGCCATGGCTCGATTGGGCCTATGGCGAGGTAAAAGCGACTTTTTCTCCGACGGCCTAAGGGATACGCAATCGACATGGTTAAAGTTCTGATCTCAGACAAAATGAGCCCTCGCGCGGCGGAAGTGTTCCGCGAGCGCGGGGTGGAAGTGGATGAAAAGCCCGGCTTGAGCGCCGAGGCTCTGGCCGAGATCATCGGTCAATACGATGGCCTGGCCATCCGCTCCGCCACCACGGTGACGGCGGACATATTGGCGGCCGCCAATGGTCGATTGAAAGTCATCGGGCGGGCCGGCATTGGTGTCGATAACATCGACCAGGAAGCGGCCACCGCCCAGGGTGTCTGTGTCATGAACACGCCGTTCGGCAATTCCATCACCACGGCCGAGCACACTATTTCCATGATGATGGCCCTGGCCCGGCAAATTCCCGCCGCCGACCGCTCCACCCATGCCGGCAAGTGGGAAAAGAACCGCTTCATGGGCGTGGAATTGTACGGCAAGGTCCTGGGCGTGATCGGTTGCGGCAATATCGGCGGCATCGTCTGCGACCGTGCCATCGGCCTTAAAATGCGCGTCGTGGCCTACGATCCTTTCCTCTCGGAAGACCGCGCCAAGGATCTGGGCGTGGAGCGGGTGGAGCTGGATGCATTGCTGGCGAGGGCCGATTTCATCACCCTGCACACCCCCCTGAACGATGCCACGAGGGGTATTATCAACCAAGCCTCCATCGCCAAGATGAAAGCCGGCGTGCGCATCGTCAATTGCGCCCGCGGCGGCCTGATCGTGGAAGCCGACCTGCGCGCCGCCATCGATGCCGGCCTTGTGGCCGGCGCGGCGGTGGATGTGTTTTCCTCCGAACCGGCCAAGGAGAACCCATTGTTCGGCTCCGAGGCGGTGGTGGCGACGCCGCATCTGGGCGCGGCCACGACCGAGGCGCAAGTCAATGTCGCCGTGCAGGTGGCCGAACAAATGTCCGACTATCTGCTGACCGGCGCCATTTCTAACGCCCTCAACATGGCCTCGGTCTCGGCCGAGGAGGCACCCCGCCTGCGGCCCTATTTCACCCTGGCCCGAGAATTGGGCAGCTTTGCCGGGCAGTTGACCCAAACAGCGTTGAAGGCGGTGCATATCGAATTCCAAGGCCACGTGGCCGGCCTGAACACCCGGCCCCTGACCGCCATTGTGCTGGAAGGATTGCTGCGCCCCCTGATCGATAACGTCAACATGATCAACGCACCCGTGGTGGCCAAGCAGCGCGGCATCGAGGTGCGCGAAACCCGCGACGAGGGCACCGGCAATTATCAAACCATGATCCGGGTGGAGGTTACGACCGAGACCCAGGTCCGCGATGTGGCCGGTACTTTGTTTGCCGACAGCCGGCCCCGCATCGTTCAGGTCAAGGGCATCAATCTGGAGGCGGAACTGGCCCCCCACATGCTCTACATCACCAACGAGGACAAGCCGGGCCTGATTGGCGCCCTGGGCACGCTGCTGGGCGACAGCGGCGTTAATGTCGCCACCTTCCATCTGGGACGGGCCCAGCCGGGCGGCGATGCCATCGCCCTGATCGGCGTCGATCAGGCAATAGACGATGCGGTCTTGACGGCGGTGCGTGCCTTGCCCCATGTAGCACAGGCACAAGCGCTGAATTTTTAAACCACGTCTAACCCTGAATATTCCCATGCGATCATGACCGATTACGCTGAACTGGCCCTGTTGCCCGAAGGCTTGCACGACGACCTGCCGCCCTTTGCCTCGCATGAGGCGCGTTCCATTGAACGTCTCGTGGCGCAATTCGAAAGCCACGGCTACGAACGGGTCAAACCGCCGCTGATTGAGTTCGAGGAAAGCCTGCTGTCGGGCCCCGGCGCCGGCGTGGCGCGGCATATGTTCCGCCTGATGGATCCCATATCCCAACGCATGATGGGTCTGCGCGCCGACATGACCACGCAAGTGGCCCGCATCGCCGCCACCCGCCTGGCCAAGGCGCCAAGGCCCCTGCGGCTGTGTTATGCTGGCCAGGTTCTGCGCGTGCGCGGCAGCCAATTGCGCCCCGAGCGGCAATATGCCCAAGCCGGCGTGGAGTTGATCGGCGCCGAAGGCGTGGCCGGCGATGGGGAACTGGTCCTGCTGGCGGCCGAGGCACTATCGGCCCTGGGCGTCCAGGGCCTGTCGGTGGATCTGACCGTGCCCACCTTGGTGCCCCTGTTAACGCAAAGTTTGGGCCTGAATGACGCTGCCGCCGAGGCCGCCCGGCAAGCCCTGGATGCCCGCGATGGCGCGGCGATCACCAATCTGGCCGAGGATGTCCGCCAACCGCTGGCCGCCTTGATGGCCGCCGCCGGACCGGCCGGCGCGGCCTTGCAGGCGCTGAACGGCCTTGATCTGCCCGCGCCCGCCCGGGCCCTGTGCGATCGTCTGGCTGAATTGGTGGCTTTTCTCGATGGCCGGAATGGCGGCTTGACCCTGACCATCGATCCCGGCGAAAGCCGGGGTTTCGAATATCAGACCGGGGTCAGTTTTTCCCTGTTCGCCGATGGCATCCGGGGCGAATTGGGCCGGGGCGGGCGTTATTCCCTGGCCGGTGGGGAAAGCGCCATCGGCTTCACCCTGTATCTCGATAGTCTGATGCGGGCCATTCCCGAACCCACGCCGCCGGGACGTCTGTATGTTCCCTTCAACACCCCGGCGGAGACCGCGCGGCAAATGCGCGCGGACGGCTGGATCACGGTGCAGGGCCTGGACGGCGATGCCGAGGGGGCGTCGGAGGCCAAGGCCTTGGCTTGTGATCATATTTTGCGCGGCGGCAAGGCCGCGAAACTGTAGGAGTTCACAATGGCGAATGTTGCGGTCGTGGGCGCCCAATGGGGCGACGAGGGCAAGGGCAAGATAGTCGATTGGCTGTCCGAACGGGCCTCGGTCGTGGTGCGCTTTCAAGGCGGGCACAATGCCGGCCATACCTTGGTCATCGATGGAGAGGTCTACAAACTCAGCCTGTTGCCCTCGGGCATCGTGCGCAAGGGCAAGCTGTCGATTATCGGCAACGGCGTGGTGGTGGACCCCTGGGCCCTGTTGGATGAAATGGGGCGTTTGCAGGGCCAGGGTATCGAAATTACCCCGTCATCCCTGCGCCTGGCCTTCAATTGCGCGCTGATCCTGCCCCTGCATAGCGAACTGGACGCGATCCGCGAGGACGCCAACACCGGCCGGCGCATCGGCACCACCCGTCGGGGCATCGGCCCGGCCTACGAGGACAAGGTGGGCCGCCGCGCTATCCGGCTGTGTGATCTGACGGACCTGGATACCTTGCCGGAAAAGGTGGACCAGTTGCTGCTCCACCACAACGCCCTGCGCCGGGGCCTGGGCAAGGCCGAATTTGACGCCGGTGAGTTGGTGAATATATTGCGCGAAGTGGCGCCCAAGGTGCTGCCCTTCGCCTCCAACGTCTGGCGTGACCTGGACGAGGCCCGGCGCGCCGGCCATCGTATCCTGTTCGAGGGGGCCCAGGCCGCCATGCTGGATATCGATCACGGCACCTACCCCTACGTCACCTCGTCCAACACCCTGGCCGGCCAGGTCGGTGCCGGTGCCGGCATCGGCGTGGACGCCATTGATTATGTTTTGGGCATCACCAAGGCCTACACCACGCGGGTGGGCGAAGGGCCGTTCCCCACCGAACTGGTGGACGAGGTGGGCCAGGGTCTGGGCGAACGGGGCAAGGAATTTGGCACCGTCACCGGCCGCTCCCGCCGGTGCGGCTGGTTCGATGCGGTAATGGTGCGCCAGGCCATCAAGGTTGGCGGCATCACCGGCATCGCCCTGACCAAGCTGGACGTGCTGGACGGCATGGCGGAGATCAAGGTTTGCACCCGCTACAGGGTCGATGGCATGGAAGTGGACTATCTGCCGGCGGAAATGAGCCGCCAGGCGCGGATAGAGCCGGTCTATGAAACCTTCGAAGGCTGGTCGGAAAGCACCATGGGCGCCCGCAGCTGGGCTGACCTGCCGGCCACGGCGATCAAATACATCGTCCGCATCGAAGAATTGATCGGCGCCCCCGTGGCCATGTTGTCCACCAGCCCGGAGCGGGAAGACATCGTTCTGGTCAAGGACCCCTTCGCGGATTAGAGTCCGGCTCATGGGAGAGCGCCATGACATCTGAAATCCCCGTCATTGATCTAACGCCGTTTCAAGACGGTGTCGGCGGTGGCGGCAGCTCGTCCGAGCGGATGCGGGTTGCCGGCGAGGTGGCCGTGGCCTGTGAAACACTGGGCTTCTTGGTCGTGTCCGGGCACGGTGTGCCGGCGGCGGATGGCGAGGCGTTGTATGGCGAGGCGCACAAATTCTTTGACCGTCCCCTTGATGAAAAACTGACCGTGCGCCGGCCGCGGAACGACCAAAACCGGGGCTATATTCCCTGTGGCGAGGAAACCCTGGCCAAGATGCATGGCGGCGTGACACCGCCCGACTACAAGGAAGTGTTCGCCATCGGCCCCGATGATCTGCCCGATGAGCCGTTTTACACCGGCCCCCTGGCCTATCCTGATTTTGCCGCCAATTTGTGGCCCGAAGGCTCTCCAGGGCTGAAGCCCGCCATGTTGAACTATTATGAAGGCATGATCCGTCTGGCCCGGATGCTGGGGCATGCCTATGCCCTGGCGCTTGATTTGCCCGAGGACTTTTTCGTGGCGCGCCTGACCAAGCATTCTAGCCAGTTGCGTCTGCTGCATTATCCGGCACCCAGCGGTGATCTGGCGCCCGATCAATTGCGCTGCGGGGTGCATACGGATCTGGGCCTGACCACAATTTTGCGCAATGAAGCCGTCCCCGGCGGCCTGGAGGTTCGCACCCGCGAGGGTGATTGGATTGCCGCGCCCGCCATTCCCGACACCTACGTGGTCAACTTGGGTGATTTGATGATGCGCTGGACCAACGACCGTTGGCGCTCCACCCCCCATCGGGTCGCGGTGCCGGCGGCCGAGGCCCGGGCGCGCAGCCGGCGCTTGTCTATCGGGTTTTTCGTCGCCCCCAACTATGATGTCGAGGTGACCTGCCTCAACGGCGCGGGCGAGACGGCGAAGTACCCGCCGATCAGCGTGCGTGATTACCGCGTCGACCGCTTCGCCGCCGGTGCTGGATTAGCGGAGTAAGTTCAAATGTCGGATACGGAGCGACCCAGCTACCGCCTGCTGACGGGCCTTGACGATCATGCCTTCTGCGTCCGGGTGTCGGAGGCCCTTGCGGACGGCTACGTCCTTTACGGCTCGCC
Organism: Alphaproteobacteria bacterium; assembly: GCA_046582635.1. Lineage (GTDB taxonomy): Bacteria > Pseudomonadota > Alphaproteobacteria. The sequence goes on along the minus strand of JAYGEA010000333.1, from coordinate 7,835 downwards.
GGCCTGTACCTACGACCCGGAGCAGGGCCGGGTGATCGTCGCGCAGGCGGTCATATTGCGCGAATGACATCTTAAGGAGGAGTAATCCCGTGGGCATAAGGGAACTGGCCGAACAGGCACAGACCGAAATCAAATCCATCACCGTAGACGAGGCCTTGCCCCGCTATATCGAAGGCGGTGGCGATGGCGATCTGGTCTTTGTCGATGTGCGGGATATCCGCGAAGTGGAAAAAAGCGGCACCATCGAAGGCGCCAAGCTGGCAACGCGCGGCATGATCGAGTTCTGGTTCGATCCCGAAAGCCCCTATTATCGCGAAATCTATGGCGATCCGGACAAGACCTATGTGCTGTTCTGCAATGCCGAATGGCGCTCGGCGCTGTGCGCCAAGGCGCTGCAGGACCTGGGCATTAAAAACGTGGCGCAATTATTCGGCGGTCTTCCCGCCTGGCGCGAGGCCGGCGGCCCTTGGGAAGAGAAGCCGCGGAAATAGGATTAAACGCGAATTTGGTCTGATCAGACCAAACTTGACCCTGTTTTCATACGAGCCGATTATGAGTTTTAGCGATTTAGGGAAGGCGGCAAAAAAAATGAAAATCAAACGGGTCGAACATATCGCCATTGCGGTACACAACATGGCGGAATCCATGGCCATGCTGAAAAATACCCTCGGTCTTGAACTGGACTACGAGGAAACCATCGGCACCACCAAGCTGGCGATGTTTCCCGTGGGTGAGACGTCACTGGAATTGCTGGAAGCGGAAAGCCCAAGTTCGCCCGTGGCTGATTGGATTGCAGAGCGGGGGCAGAGCCTGTTTCATCTTTGCTTCGAGGTCGAGGATATCGATGTCGCCCTGGACGAGCTGCGCGCCAAGGGCGTGAAGCTGTTGGACGAGACGCCCAAGGCCGGCCATGGCGGCAGCCGCATTGCTTTTCTGGACCCGGCCTCGACCGGCGATATCCTGATAGAGCTGGCCGAACTGCCGGCCGGCCACTGAATGGTCGTTTATTGATAGACTATTGCGTGCGCGGGTTGTCCGCGCGGCAGGCGGTGACGTAGGCATCGCCCAAGAATTCGGGCTGTTTGTAGAGACCATGCATCCAGGCGGAGACAAGGCATAACTCTTCCAGCTTGAAAACCTCGTTCAGAATGCCGGGCGGAAATTTAATCTCGAATTCCCTGGCCACGGTTTCGAAAATTTCCTCGATGGTTTCCTCTCCGATGCCAAGGTCTTCTTCCAGCACCGCCGTGCGGTCCAGAAGTTTTTCGTCGATACCGTATTCGTCGCGAATATACTTCACGATCCAACGGAATAAATTCATCCAGTTCTTAATATCATCGGCCATGTCGTAGCTCCGGTTCCCCAATCCAGCCTTTAAATCTACGATCTTTCTCCTAATAATTGATTATAGCGGATGGTTAAAATCGCATTGACATATTAGAGAAAACTGTAAGGGTCCACGTCGATCGCTACCCGTACCTGGCTGGGCACCGCCACTTGATCCACCCAGGCCCGGGCCAGGGCCGAAGCGTTGGTGGCGCGGGGGCATTTCAGCAGCAACCGGTGGCGGAAGCGGCCGCGCAGCAGGCTGAGGGGCGCCGGCGCGGGGCCAAGGGTTTCCACATGTCTCTCCCGTGGTGCCGCGCGGCCAAGCTCGCGGGCCACCTCGATCACCTGGGCCTCGTCCCGGCCGGAGATGACCAAAGCCACCAGACGGCCGAAGGGGGGCAGGCCCTGGGCCCGGCGCGCCTCCCGCTCCCGGTCCATGAAGCTGTCCCGGTCGCCCGAGACCAGGGCGGCCATGACGGGATGGTCGGGCATATAGGTTTGCAACATGGCCCGGCCTGGCTTTTGCGCCCGCCCGGATCGCCCCGCCACCTGGTGCAGGACCTGATAGGTCCGCTCCGCCGCGCGCAGATCGCCGCCCTGCAGACCCAGATCCGCATCGACCACGCCGACCAGGGTCAACAGGGGGAAATGGTGCCCCTTGGCGATGATCTGGGTGCCGATGATCAGGGATACCTCGCCATCCGCAATCATCCGAATGGCCTCCGCCGCCGCCTCCGGGCCGCGAACGGTATCCGAGGCGATCAGCATGCGGCGGACATCGGGAAAGATCTTGTCGACCTCCTCGCCCAGGCGTTCCACGCCGGGGCCGCAGGCCACCAGGCTGTCTTCCGCCTCGCACTCGGGGCAATGCTCCGGGCGGCGCAGGTTGTAGCCGCAATGATGACACTGCAGGCGGCCGTGGAAGCGGTGTTCCACCAACCAGGCGGTACAGTTGGGGCAGGCGAGGCGGTGGCCGCAGGCCCGGCACAGGGTCAGGGGGGCATAGCCGCGCCGGTTCAGGAACAACAGCACCTGTTCGCCGCGCGCAAGGGTTTCCTTCATGGCGGTGATCAGATCGGGAGAGATCCAGCGGCTTTCCGACGGGGTCTCGTTGCGCATGTCCACCGCCGAAATCGCCGGTAGCTCGGCGCTGCCGATGCGTTTGGGCAGATGCAGGGCGGTGTAGCGGCCAACCTCCACATTGACCAGGCTTTCCAGGCTGGGCGTGGCGGAAACCAGCACGATGGGAATTTCCCCCAACGAGGCTCGCAGCACGGCCATGTCGCGGGCATGATATATGACGCCGTCTTCCTGCTTAAAGGCGCCATCATGCTCCTCGTCCACGATGATCAGGCCCAGATCGGTATAGGGCAGAAACAGCGATGACCGCGCCCCCACCACCACGCGGGCCCGGCCCTGGGCCACGGCCCGCCAGGTCAGACGCCGGCGCGCCGTGCCCAGATCGGAGTGCCAGGCCAGGGGCGCGGCGCCGAAACGGGTCTCGAATCGCTCCAGCCATTGCGCCGTCAGGCCGATCTCGGGCACCATGACCAGGACCTGGCGGCCTTGCGCCAGGGTGGCGGCGATGGCTTCGAGATAGACTTCCGTCTTGCCCGCGCCGGTGACCCCATCCAACAGGATGGCCGCATAGCCGCCCGCCGCGAGCTTTTCCAGCAATGCCTCCGTCGCGGCCTTTTGATCGGGGCTCAAATCCGCGCCGGGGCGGTCCAGGTCGGGTTCCGGCACGGCCATTTCGGCCGGCAATTGCACTTCCCGCAAGGTGCCCCACTTGACCAAGCCGCGCACCACGCCCGTGCTGACGGCGGCCAGTTCGGCGATGGTCGCGGCCGGCAGGGACAGACCGTCGGCCAGCACGTCGAGCACCCGGGCCCGGGCGCCGGTCATGCGTTTGGGCGGCGGCCCGGCCAAGGCATAGGCCAGGCGCGGGCGCGGGGCCTCCAGCGCGGCGCGGACGGCCATGGTCATGCGCAGGGCCGCGCCGGGCGAGGCGCAGGTGTAATCGGCCAGCCAGGTGACGAAGCGGCGGGTGACCTCCGCCATTGCCGGAACATCGAGTCGTTCGGCGATAGGCCGCAAACGGCTGTCGGCGACTTTCTTGCCTGGGTCCGCCGGCCCCTCGCCCCAGACCACCCCCTGCACCGCCCGCTTGCCCAAGGGCACGGTGACGAAATCGCCCACCTCGATGCTCTCGCCGGGTTGCACGGCATAGTCGTAGGGCGTGCCCAAGGGCAGGGGCAAGAGGACATGCACACGCCGGATGGGTGCGATATCGATCAATTCGGGTTCAGCTTCACTGGTATGCGGCGTTGCCATCGGCTAGACTTTGCCTGTCCCGAGGGGCGCCGACAAGTCGTGATATAGATTGGTCGTGATGTAAACTGACCAGGGATTTGGATTTAGCGGACTATGAAATTTTTTGTTGATACCGCCGATGTGGCGGAAATTGCGGATCTGGCATCGACCGGCCTGTTGGACGGCGTCACCACTAACCCCTCCCTGATCGCCAAGTCCGGGCGTGATTTCTTTGACGTGGTGGCCGAGATTTGCAGCCTGGTGGACGGCCCCGTAAGCGCCGAAGTGGCCGCGACCGAGGCCGAAACCATGCTGGCCGAGGGTCGTACCCTGGCCAAGATCGCCGATAACGTGACGGTCAAGGTGCCCCTGACCTGGGACGGCCTAAAAACCTGCCGGGCGTTGAGCCAGGAAGGCACGCAGGTTAATGTTACCTTGTGTTTTTCCGCCAATCAGGCCTTGCTGGCGGCCAAGGCGGGGGCCACGTTTATTTCGCCCTTCGTGGGCCGGCTGGATGATATCGGCCATGACGGCATGGGCCTGATCGCCGAGATCATGCAGATTTACAGCAATTACGAATCGATCAGAACGGAAGTTCTTGTCGCCTCCGTCCGCTCGCCCGCCCATGTGCTGGAGGCCGCCCGTCTAGGCGCCGAAGTCTGCACCATGCCGCCCGACGTGATCCGCCAGTCGGCCAAGCATGTGCTGACCGACAAGGGATTGGATGCCTTCCTGGCCGATTGGCAAAAGACCGGCCAATCCATCCTGGATCGCTAGAGGCAATCGTGACCTCCAAACGAACATCGACCGATTGGCCCCGGCGCCGCCCCGCCAGTTCATTGGAGCCCGAAGCGGTGCGCGCGTATTTGTTGGAAAATCCGGAATTCCTGACCGACAATCCCGACTTGCTGGCCCAGTTGCAGCCCGCGCCCATCCACAACGGCAAGAACGTCCTGGACATGGGGCAGATCGTGGCCCGGCGCCTGGGCGACGAGGTCAGCCGGCTGCGGGCCCAGCACGAGGAGCTGCTGGCGGTGGGGCGGGCCAATCAGGCGGCGCAAAGCCAGGTGCATGGCGCCGCTCTGGCCATGATGGCGGCGCGGAACTTTGAACATCTGATCCATATTGTCACCCGCGACCTGGCCCAGGTCCTGGATGTGGACACGGTAACCTTGTGCGTCGAGGCGGCGGGCGACGGCCCGGTCAGGGCGCCCCCCAATGCGCCTATGGGCGGCGTTTACGTCCTGCCGGCGGGACATGTTGACGCGTTGTTGGGGCCGGTGTCGCCCGCCTTGTTGGCGGCGGTGGCCAGTGGTGATCGGCAGGTTTTTGGACCCAGTGCCGGTCTGGTGCGCAGCCAGGCCCTGATCCGCCTGGCGCCCTCCAACGGTTCGCCGCCGGGCCTGCTGGCCCTGGGCAGCCGGGACGGGGGCAAATTTCATCCGGGCCAGGGCACGGAATTGCTGCAATTTTTCTGCCGCCTGTTGGAGCGGTTGTTCCGGACATGGTTGGATCTGCCCAGCTAACGGGCCGGCCAACAGGTCAGGGCGGCGCCAATCTGGCTCCCGATCTGGCCCCCGATCTGACCCGTGCGGTTGACCGCTGGATGCAATGGCTGCGTTCGGAGCGGCGCTATTCGGAACATACCCTGGTTGGCTATGACCGGGATCTGAAGGTCTTTCTGGATTTCATGGTGCGGCATTTGGGACAGACGCCGGGCCTGGAAGATCTGGCGGGTCTGCATGCCCTTGATTTCCGCGCCTACCTGGCCCGCCGCCTGAACGACGGCCTGGGACCGGCTTCACTGGCCCGGGGACTGTCCGCGGTGCGGGGTTTTTTCCGCTTTTGCGAGCGCGAGGAGTTGTTCCGCAACGCGGCCATTCATGGCCTGCGCACCCCGAAACAGCCCCATGGCGTGCCCAAACCCCTGACGGTCAGAGAAGCCGCCACCGCCCTGGCCGAAATCACCACCGTCTCCGGGGAGGCTTGGGTCCAGGCCCGGGATCTCGCCGTTCTGGCCCTGTTGTACGGCTGCGGCCTGCGCATTGCCGAGGCGCTGGATCTAAACCGGGGCCAGGCTCCATTCGGCGATGTCCTGATGGTCAAGGGCAAGGGGGGCAAGGAACGCCTGGTCCCCGTCCTGCCCGTGGTCCGTCAAGCCGCCAACGCCTATCTGACCCTGTGCCCCCATGCTGTGGCCGGCGATGGCCCCTTGTTCCTGGGCGTCCGCGGTGGCCGCCTCGACCAACGCATTATCCGGGCGCAAATGCAGAAAATGCGCATCGCCCTGGGCTTGCCCAGCACCGCGAACCCCCATTCCCTGCGCCATTCCTTCGCCACCCATCTGCTGGCGGGGGGCGGTGATCTGCGCACTATCCAGGAGCTGCTGGGCCATGCCAGCCTGTCCACGACGCAAAGATATACGGAGGTGGACGCGGCGCATTTGCTGAACGTTTACCGGGCGGCCCATCCGCGCGAGAAGACCAAAAAGAAGAAAGGCGGCCCGTAACTTCCGGGGCCGCCTTTCCGTGAACTGGGCCGTAACGATGTCCCAATTACATATGTGAGATACAGGTTACGACAGAGAGAGGCTTTCCCTTTGTCCGAGCTGCACCTTTGGGCCGAACGTTACGGCTCTCAATTCTGTAGACATTGGATCACCTCCTTTCGATTGTTGTTGCCAAGTGGTTAGTATGGCCGGTGTTTTAAAAAACGCAAGTCATGTCAATGCATTATTGGTTGAAACGGCGATACACGACTGTATGGGCAGTATGTGTCGGGAAAATTCAGGTGATGGCGTCCTGTAAAGATATCGAGTACCGGGCGAATTCGCCGGAATATTGAGAATCACCAAGAATACGTTCCAAATAATGTTTTCAACCGCAGCCGCAATTCTTAGCGGTTCGGCGCTGAAAGTCTGTAACCATGCCGCCCGTTGCTTCCACCTCGCAACAATTCAGCACGATATCCCTCAACATGCCGCGGCCCCGGCTGGCGCGGCTTTTGATAGCGGACAGAGACAGTCCAAGTTCATCGGCCACGGCTTGCATGGATTGGCCGCCTAAATCCGTGGCCAGCAGAGTATCGCGATAGATTGGCGGCAGGGTCTGGGCCAGGGGGCGCAGGCAGGTGGCCAGTTCCCGGTGCATGTCCTCACCGCCGTCAAGGCCATGGTCGGGCGTATTTTCGTCCAAAATCTCCGCCGCTGGCCGTTTGGCCCGGTAATGGTCGATGACCTTGGTTCGCGCCGCCGTAGACAGCCAGGCGGGAAGATTATTCGGCAGCCGGCCGTCCCCCATGGCCTTTTGCGCTTTGAGAAAGACATCCTGCAACAGATCATCAACAACGGCGGGGTCATTGACCCGGCGGGCCAGAAAGCCGCGGAGACTATGGCGCAGCCCGGTGAAGGCCGCGCCCAAGTCATCGTTTGTCGTGCCCATAATCGTCATTAATTCATCGTCAGCCGCAACAGGTGGACTGTTCGTGGGGGATGCAGCAAGCGCCTTCCTCCGCCGCGCGCAGGGGAATGCAACAAGCGTCATGCCCCGTGGCGGCAACATCGCCGAATGCCTCCGCCTCCGCCATGGTGTGGAAATGTTCCCAGACCAGGCCGGCGGGGTCAACCGTCCAGTGCTTTTCACTGCTGGCATAACAACAAGTCGCCTCGCCTTGCTCAAGAACATCGCCCGCGGGCGCTGCTTCGGCCAAGGCTCTGATCGCCGCCAAGTCCTCGCTGCTGTCCACCTGGATGCCAATATGGTCCAAGCCAACGCTGCCGCCCCTGGATGATATGGCGAAGTTCACCGCCGGGTCATCCAGCATCCATTTGGCGTAGTCATCGCGTTGTTTTGCGGGCGGCTGGCCAAATAATTGAGTGTAGAATTTCGTGCCGGCGGCCAAGTCGGGAACCACCGCATAAATATGAAAGCGTTTCATTGTCGTCTCCTTTGATAGGTGTCTATCTAAGAAGACGTCAGCGGCAAAAAAGGTCGCAAGAAATTTAACCGAAGGATTTAACAAACAGGATTTTCGCACATGAAACAACAACTCCCTCTTTACCTGCTCATTGCCGGCACTGGCATCATAATTGGCTTGCTGTTACAAAGTGCTCCCGAAGAAAAAAATGAGTCCGTTGAACTGCAACAAACAAACAACAAAAGTTTCGGCACAGAAACGGCTACAAAAACTGGCAC
>JAYGEA010000270.1:0-11848 GCA_046582635.1 Alphaproteobacteria bacterium | reverse complement strand
CACAATGTCCAGCCGGCGGGCGGACGCACCATCAGCCTGCACCACGAGGTTCAGCGGTAGTGCCTTATACCAACGTGCGGTGATAAAGACCCATATAGATCGTTTCGGGAGGGCGTCAGGTAGGAGTGGATGCGCCGGCGGACTGTGGTTACCGTCAAGCTTTCACGACGCCGCTGACGCCCTCCCGAAACGACCGAAACCGGCGCTTTCTGAAGACTTTCGGCGGCGTCGCGCGCCGCTTATGGTACCAGCACCCCAAAATACTGCGGCGCAACGCGCTCCTGCCCGAACGCCTTCAGAAAGCGTCTATATGGGTCTTTATCGCCGTACGTTGGTATTATTTACCGGGTGGCGTGGGGACGCCAGCCAGTTCAAACGAGGTGGATTGATAAAGACCATTAATCCAATTGCTGATCAGTACGTTGGCATGGGCCCGCCATTGATTGATGGGAGCCTGGGTGGGGTCGTCATCGGGGAAATAATTGGTCGGCGGTTCGATCGCCATTCCCGCCGCGATATCCCGGTGATATTCGTCGCCCAGGGTGGCGGTGTCGTATTCCAGATGATTGAACATATAGATCTGGCGCTTGGCCTCGTCCCGGACCAGGCACAGGCCGGCCTGATCTGAATCCAACAGCACGGACAATCCCGGCAGATCCGGCAGATCAGCGCGGCGGACCTCCGTGTGGCGGCTGACCGGCACGGAAATCTGGTCGTTGAAACCGCGCAACAGGCCGTCGCGGCCGCTCAACACTTCGTAGCGGAAGACGCCGAACATCTTTTCCGCCAGCTCGTATTTCGGCACGCCGTGGAAATGCTGCAACGCCGCCTGGCCGGCCCAGCAGATGTTGAAGGTCTCCTGCACGTTGGTTTGGGTCCAATCGAATATCTGCGTCAGCTCGTCCCAATAGGCCACGTCCCGGAAGGGCAGGGTTTCGATCGGCGCGCCGGTGATGATCAGGCCGTCGAACTTCCGCTGCCGCACTTCATCCCAGGGCCGGTAAAAGGCCAGCATATGTTCGGCCGAGGTATTCTTTGGCGCATAGCTGGACGTGGTGATCAGCGACAGCTCAATCTGCAGCGGCGTTGCGCCCAGCAGCCGGGCGATCTGGGTTTCCGTCTTGATCTTTTCCGGCATCAGGTTCAGCAGGGCAATCTCCAACGGCCGGACGTCCTGACGCACCGCCGCCCGTTCGGCGATCAGCAAAACGCCTTCACTTTCCAACGTCGCCTTGGCCGGCAGATTATCCGGAACCTTGATGGGCATGAGCCAAATTTCCTCTTCGCGGCCCTGAAAAAGGCTGCATAGCACATCGGACGCCGGCCCGGCTACACGACGTAGGTCAGAAAGAACCAAATCATTCCGCCGCTTCCACTATCTCCGGAACCCAGCGCAGCACAGGTTTGCGGGCGGCCTGGGTTTCATCCAACCGGCCATAGGGCGCCAGGTAAGGCGCGCCCGCGAAAAACTCATGATCGCCCGCCACCGCGCGCGCCGCCAGATGACGCATGGAGGCGATGAATTGATCCAAACTGTCCTTGGATTCCGATTCCGTCGGCTCGATCAACATCGCGCCCGAGACCACCAGGGGGAAGTACATGGTCATGGGATGAAACCCTTCATCAATCATGGCCTTGGCGAAATCCAGGGTGGAAACGCCCGTGTCCTTCAAGAAGCCATCGTCGAACAGCACTTCATGCATGCAGGGTCCGGGATAGGGCAGGGAAAAGATGTCTTGCAGACGGGCCATGATATAATTGGCGTTCAGCACCGCATCTTCCGATGCCTGGCGCAGACCATCGGCGCCATGACTGAGGATGAATGCCAGGGCGCGGACAAACATGCCCATCTGGCCGTGAAACCCTTTCAGGCGGCCGAAACTCCCCTCGACGCCATATTCCTGCAGTTCCAGGCCGTCGGGGCCGCGCACCACCTTCGGCAGCGGTGCAAAGGGCGCCAAGGCCTCGGCCAGGACCACCGGGCCGCTGCCCGGTCCGCCGCCGCCGTGGGGCGTGGAGAACGTCTTGTGCAGGTTCAGATGCATGCAGTCGATGCCCAGATCGCCGGGCCGAACCTTACCCACGATGGCGTTGAAATTGGCGCCATCGCAGTAGAAAAAAGCCCCCGCCTCATGTACCGCCTGGGCAATTTCCACGATCTGGTTTTCGAACAGGCCGCAGGTGTTGGGGTTGGTCAGCATGATCGCGGCGACATGGGGTCCAAGTTTTTCCTGCAAAGCCGCCAGATCTACGCGGCCCCGGTCATCGGCCGGGATCTGTTCCACGCGATAGCCGCAAATGGCCGCCGTGGCCGGATTGGTGCCATGGGCGGATTCCGGCACCAGGACCACTTCGCGTGGGTCCCCCCTGGCCTCCAGGGCGGCGCGGATACACATCAGGCCGCATAGCTCCCCATGGGCCCCCGCCGCGGGCGACATGGCAATGGCCGACATGCCGGTCAGGGTCAACAACCAGTCCGCCAGACTATCGATCAGTTCCAGGGCACCCAGGACGGTTTCCTTCGGCTGCATGGGATGCAGGTCGGCAAAGCCCGGCAGACGGGCCAGTTTCTCGTTCAGGCGCGGGTTATGCTTCATGGTGCAACTGCCCAGGGGGTAAAGCCCCGCGTCGATAGCGAAATTGTTCCGCGACAGACGCACGAAATGGCGCACCACCTGGGGCTCTGAAAGACCGGGCAGGCCGATGTCGGCATGCCTCTCCAAACCGCCCAGGCGGTTGACCACGTCCGGTGGGTCGGGCAGATCGACGCCGCTGCGCCCGGGGCTGTCCAGCTCGAATATCAAAGGTTCGGCCAGGTCCAGGCCGCGGTGGCCGCTGGAGGTCTGAAAGCTGTTTGGATCCGTCATCACAGAACCTCCCGCAAGCCGTTGAGCAACGCGGCGACATCTTCGTCCGTGTTGGTTTCCGTGGTGGCGACCAACAGCAGGTTCGCCAGATCGGGGTTATCGGGGTGCAGGCGGCTGACCGGGACCCCGGCCATGACGCCCCCCATGACACCTCGGCCTACCAATTCCGAAACCACCGCCGCCGCCGGTCGGCTCAGACGCAGGGTAAACTCATTAAAAAACGTCTCGTTCACCACCTCGACACCATTCACCGCCGCCAATTGCTCCGCCAGTTGCACCGCCTTGCCGTGATTAATCCGGGCCAATTGGCGCAGCCCGGTCTCTCCCAGCAAGGCCAGATGGATGCAGAACGCCAGGGTGCATAAACCAGAATTGGTGCAGATGTTGGAGGTCGCCTTTTCCCGGCGGATGTGTTGCTCCCGGGTCGACAGGGTCAGCACGTATCCGCGCCGTCCGGACCTATCCACGGTCTGGCCGCACAGGCGGCCGGGCATCTGGCGTACATATTTTTGCCGCGTGGCGAACAGGCCCAGATAGGGCCCGCCGAAATTCAGGGCATTGCCCATGGATTGCCCTTCGCCCACCACGATATCGGCACCCATTTCTCCCGGCGAGGTGACGGCGCCCAGGGAGACCACCTCTGTAACCACGGCGACCAACAGCGCGCCCTTGTCGTGGGCGGCGTCCGCCAGGGCGCGCAGATCATGCAGGCGCCCGAACAGATCGGGGGTTTGCACCACGACGCAGGCGGTCTGTGGGTCGATCAGGGCGGCCAGATCCTCTATTGCGTCGGGATTGGCCGGCTGGGCGTCAACCTCGAAATCGATAAACTGGGTCACGGTTTCGGTGGCGTCGCGATAATGCGGGTGCAGACCGCCGCACAAAATGGCCTTTTTCCGCTTGGTCACCCGATGGGCCATCAACACCGCCTCGGCACAGGCCGAGGCGCCGTCGTACATGGAGGCATTGGCCACATCCATGCCGGTCAGCATGGCCACCTGGGTCTGAAACTCGAACAGATAGTGCAATGTGCCCTGGCTGATCTCGGGCTGATAGGGCGTATAGGCGGTCAGGAATTCGGAACGCTGGATCAAATGATCCACCGCCGCCGGCACATGGTGGCGATAGGCCCCGGCGCCCAGGAACGAGGCCGCCGCGCCCGCCGGCACATTGCGTCCCGCCAGCGCCGCCAGGCTGCGCTCCACCGACAATTCGCCCGCATGGCGGGGCAGCTCCAGGGGCCCGGGCAACAGCCTGCCCTCGGGCACATCCACGAACAGCGCGTCTATATCCTTGACGCCGATGGCGGCCAGCATGGTCTGACGGTCGGCGGGGGTATGAGGCAGATAACGCATTAACCCTGCCCCGCTATCAGGGCTGCATAGGCCGCCTCGTCCATCAGGTTTTCCAGTTCCGATGGATCGCTGATTTTCAGTTTGAAAAACCAGCCCGCGCCCATGGCGTCGGCATTTACCCTGGCCGGGTCGTCGGCCAGATCATTATTGCTTTCGGTTACTTCGCCACTGACCGGGGCGTATAGTTCGGAAGCTGCCTTAACCGATTCGACCACCGCGATCTCGTCACTCCGGGCCACCGCGCGGCCAACTTCGGGCAGTTCCACGTAAACGATGTCACCAAGCTCTTCCTGGGCGAATTCGGTAATGCCGCAGGTGCCGATGTCGCCCTCCACCGCCAGCCATTCGTGCTCTTCGGTGTAATAAATTGTGCTCATGATGTCCTCTCCTCTAACCCCTGCCCTCTAACCTCTGAAGTATCGGTTGGGAACGAAGGGCATTTTTGCCACCTTGGCCGGCAAGGTCTTGCCGCGTACCACCAGTCCCAATGAAGTCCCGGTCTCCGCATGATCAGCCTGGACGTAACCCATGGCCACCGGCCCGCCATAGGTGGGGCCAAAGCCACCGGAGGTGATGGCGCCGATCACATGGCCGTCGCCATTCACCACCGCCGCCCCTTCCCGCGCCGGCGCCCGACCGTCGGGCAGGATGCCAACCCTGCTGCGCCCCGCGCCGTCTTTCAATTGCGCCAGGATTATGTCCGCGCCGGGAAAGCGACCGCCCGCGCGCCGGCGTTTCTGGATAGACCAGGCCAGGCCAGCTTCAATTGGCGTGGTGGTGGCATCGATATCGTGGCCATGCAGGCACAGCCCCGCCTCCAACCGCAGGCTGTCGCGGGCGCCCAGGCCAATGGCCTCGACCTCCCGCTCGGCCAGCAGCAGCCGGGCGATTTCCTCGGCCCGCTCGCCAGGCATGGAAATCTCGAAACCGTCCTCGCCGGTATAGCCGGCGCGGGAGACGTGGCAGGCCACACCGCCGATTTGGCTGCCTTGGGAAGTCATGAAGAGAAGTTTTTCCGACCCCGGCGCCAGGCGGGCCATCACGGCCGCCGCGGCGGGGCCCTGCAAAGCCAGCAGGGCATCGTCCCAGCGGTGTTCAAACTCCATGCCCGACGGCAGGGCCGCTTCCATATGGGCCAGATCGTCCGCCTTGTTGGCGCCGTTGACCACCAGGACCAGATGATCGCCATCAAGGGCGTTGGTGACGATCAGGTCATCGATGATGCCGCCCCGGTCATTGGTTAACTGGCTGTAGCGCATGGCGCCCGGCGCGAGGTTCTCGATATCCGCCGGCACCAACGCCTCCAGCGCCCCAACGCGGGCATCGCCGTGCAGGCGGATCTGACCCATGTGCGAGACATCGAACAGCCCGGCCCTGGCCCGTGTGTGATTATGTTCGCCCAGGACGCCCAGGGGGAAGTTCACCGCCATTTCATAGCCGGCGAAGGGCACCATTCTGGCGCCAAGTTCCACCTGCAGGCCGTGCAGGGGCGTGAATTTCAAAGCGTCTTCGCCGCTTTGCCCAGGGCGCGGATTGTTCATCCGATCCTCCAACGTTGTCGGCGCGGCGCCACAATGGTCGCCACCGCCTCCAATCTGTCGTCGGACCTGAGAGAGTTCGTTCCGCCACGTCATGAAATTTTCATGACGGAACCTTGCCCCTTCGGTGTAGCGCGTGTTCCGCGTCAAGGGTCTGAAGACCAAAATCGGTTTAAAACCCAAAACGGTCTGAAACCCAAAACGCATCCGTGGTCGCGCCGGCTTTCCAGAGTGACATCCCCTCGCGGTCCATGGGCCTGAGAGTTTGCGGAGTGCTTGCTCCTTCGGCGCCGGCCTCGAAAATTCGGCCGGGCTCTCCCGCGAGGTTCATCTGTCTGGCCGCCCCCGCCGGTACCACGTTCCGGGCAGGTGCGTTGGGGGAATGATAGGCGGCCTGGGCGGGGAGTCAACGTTGCATTGACGGATGAGCGTCCTAATTTTGCGTCAAACTAGCGCCAAATTAACGTCTGCGGCCGCGGTTCTGTTGCAACTGCTGTTCGGTCAATTGCAAACCGACGATAATTTCATAATCGCTGCCGCCCTCGCCCTCTTTCAGGAACAATATCTGTTCAATCTCCTCCCGCACGCCGGCGCGGCGGCGGCCGTCGCGGAATTCGATTTCGCTGGCGAAAGTCTGCTTGGCGATGATGTTCTGCTCATAGTCGATAATGCCGACGAAAAACCACACCTTGGCATTGCCGCCCCGGGAGGCGGGGCCCCTTTGCGCCACGATATCGATCACCGCCTCCACCCGGACCCGGTTGTCGAGATACTTGCAGCTCCAGTTCACGTCCACCACCTTTGCCTCGAACAGCACGTCCGTGAGGTCGCGGCCGGGGCCGTCGCGGTATTGGATCATGCTTTCGGCATCGTTCAACAAGGAGACCCGGGGACAAACCTTGACCTCCCCCGGCGCGAAGAAACCGCAGGCCGCCAACAGCATGCCGCCAGCGGCAACAACGGCCGCCACGCCGAATAATCCGCCCGTCCCATGGCGGACTGTAGGTTCGTTTTTCATGATTGGTCGATGTTCCCTCAGCTAGCAATTTGTACCAGAGCCTATTCAGAGTATATAGAACCATTCGGCGTAAAGTTGACTGATATGAGCAAGCAACCGATCACAATTCTATTGGCCGCGCCCCGGGGATTTTGCGCCGGTGTCGACAGAGCCATTCAAATCGTTGAACTGGCCCTGGAGCGTTATGGCCAGCCCATTTATGTGCGCCATGAAATCGTCCATAACCGTTATGTGGTCGAGCGGTTGGAGCGGCGCGGGGCGGTGTTCGTCGACGAGCTGGACCAGGTGCCCGATGGCGCCCGGGTGATTTTTTCCGCCCATGGGGTGGCCAAATCCGTGCCGGAGGAGGCCCGGCGCCGGGGCCTGCAATTTCTCGATGCCACCTGCCCCCTGGTCACCAAGGTGCATCGCGAGGCGGAGAACCACCACGCAAAGGGCCGCCACGTGGTAATGCTGGGCCATGACGGCCACCCGGAAGCGGTAGGCACCATGGGGCAATTGCCGGACGGCGGGATCACCTTGTTGCAAACGGCGGCGGAGGCCGAAACCTTTCAACCGCCCGGCGATGTCCAGGTGGCCTACATCACCCAGACCACGTTGTCCGTGGACGACACGGCGGCGGCGGTGGATGTGCTGGCCAGGCGCTTCCCCGATCTGGCCGGGCCGCGCAAGGGGGATATCTGTTATGCCACCACCAACCGCCAGGCCGCCGTCAAGGCCATCGCGGGACGCTGTGACGCCCTGTTCGTGATCGGCGCGCCCAATTCGTCGAATTCCAAGCGTCTGGTTGAAGTGGGGACGGGCGCGGGTTGTGACTACGCCCGGTTGATCCAGCAGGCCGGGGATATTGTCTGGGATGATTTGGCCGGCCGGCGGACCATCGGCATATCGGCCGGCGCCTCGGCACCCGAAGTGCTGGTGGAAGAAGTGCTGGATGCCTTTCGCGCCCGCCATGACGTGGTGGTGGAGGAAGTCACCACGGCGCGGGAAGACATGGAATTCAAACTGCCCGTGGAGCTGCGCTCCTAGGTGTAGCCCAAAGGGGGAGGCGTGCGCGCGCATGGCGGTCTATACGGAAATCGATGATGAAGAACTTGGCGCTTTCGTGGCGCAATACGATATCGGCACCGCCACGGGCCTGAAAGGCATTGCCGAGGGGGTGGAGAACACCAACTATCTCCTCCAGACCGACCGGGGCAGCTATATCCTGACGATCTATGAAAAGCGGGTGGACCCGGACGATCTGCCGTTTTTTCTCGGCCTGCTGGATCATCTGTCCAACAAGGGCGTGCCCTGCCCCCCGACCATCCATGGCCGCGACGGCAAGGCGTTGCGCCATGTTGCGGGCAAGCCGGCGGCAGTGCAGACGTTTATGCGGGGCATCTGGCCCAAACGCCCCCAGGCGGCCCATTGCGGCGAGGTTGGCGCGGCCCTGGCCCGTATGCATCTGGCCGGCCTGGACTATCCCGCAAGCCGGCCCAACGATTTGTCGGTGGACGGCTGGGCCGACCTAGTGGCGGCCACCGCCGCCCGCGCCGATGAGGTGTCAGAGGGCCTGGCCGCGGAAATCGCCACGGAGTACGACTATCTGTCCGCCAACTGGCCGCGCGATCTGCCCGTGGGCGTCATTCATGCCGATCTGTTCCCCGACAATGTGTTTTTCATGGGCGACACGCTGACCGGCCTGATTGATTTCTATTTCGCCTGCACCGACGCCCTGGCCTATGACCTGGCCATTTGCCTGAACGCCTGGTGTTTCGAGCGCGGCGGAGAGTTCAACATCACCAAGGCCCGGCGCCTGCTGTCCGCCTACCAGACCGTGCGGGAGGTATCGGAGGCGGAACTGGCCGCCCTGCCCCTGCTGGCCCGCGGCTCGGCCCTGCGTTTCCTGCTGACCCGATTGTATGACTGGCTGAACCAGGTGGACGGCGCCATGGTCAAGCCCAAGGACCCCCTGGAATACCTGCATAAACTACGCTTCCACCAGCGCATCGAGGGCCCCGGCGCCTACGGATTGGATTAGAGACCTTGGATAACGTAACGATCTACACCGACGGCGCCTGTTCCGGCAATCCGGGCCCAGGCGGCTGGGGCGCCCTGATGCAATTCGGCGAAAACGAGCGGGAATTGAAGGGCGGTGAGCCTCAAACCACCAACAACCGCATGGAGCTGTTTGCCGCCATCGCCGCCCTGGAGGCCCTGAAGCGCCCCTGCACGGTCAATTTGCACACCGACAGCACCTATCTGCGCGACGGCATCACCAAATGGATCATCAACTGGAAACGCAACGGTTGGCGCACCGCCGCCAAGAAGCCGGTCAAAAACGTCGACTTGTGGCAGCGCCTGGAAGAGGCCATCCAGCGCCACGAAATCGCCTGGCACTGGGTCAAGGGTCATGCCGGAGATCCGGGCAACGAGGCGGCGGATGCGTTGGCGCGGCAGGGGTTGGATGCGTATGGGCGACTTTAACTGTCGGATTACAGCTCAAGAATAGCGGGTGTTATCGGTCCTTAAGAATGGGGTAACTGTCAATTCAGCCCCCACGCAGTCAGGATCAGAAGTCCTTTCTCATATTCCACCGTGGGGCGGCATCGACTATCATGATCCTCTATTAAAGCGTCATAATTGCGTAAAGTTGACACGAACGCAGCCAGGGCCGGGATGAGCAGATGCCGCGCAAGCCGCCGTTGGATGAAGCGATCATAGATGCAGCGATCAAACTGGCCGACGATGGGGACTGGCCTCACGTTCGCTTGCACGGGGTCGCGGCGGAATTGGGCGTAACGCTGCGGGACATCCACGTGCATTATCAGGACTTGGACGCGGTGGCGGACGCTTGGTTGCGGCGGGCGGACCAGGCCATGATCGGCACTGCCGAACAGGCCCAATTAAGGGACGCGCCGGCGCCTGATCGCATCCAGGCGGCGCTCACCGCCTGGTTCGGGGCGCTGGGCGGACGCCGGAAAATTCTTCGGGCCATTTTGGCTTACAAGTTGCAGCCGAGCCATATCCACTTGCAGGCGGCGCTGGTGGTGGCCACCAGCCGGCGGGTGCAATGGTTGCGGGAGGCCGCCCGTCTGAACGCCTCGGGCAGCCAGAAAACCATTGAGGAGGCGGGCCTGACGTGGCTGTTCGCGGCCTCGGTCCGGCGTTGGCTATGGGATCGTTCCGAGAATTTCGAGCGCACAACAGCCTTCATCGCCCGCCGACTGAAATGCGCCGACAGGCTGATGGACTGCTGGTACCATGAGCCCAACTGACCGCGTTTCGGCGGCGGGGATCTATTGGATCAGGCGCCGTCCTCGAATTTGAACGAGATCTTCACCTTGGCGCGAAAGGCGGAAACCTTGCCGTCCTCAATCTGCATGTCCATTTCGGTCACTTCGGCGACCCGCAGGTCACGCAGGCTTTCGCCCGCGCGCGACACCGCCGCCGCGGCGGCTCTCTCCCATGACTCGGTGCTGGTTCCAACGAGTTCGATGACCTTGTAAACGCTTTCAGCCATAACGATGTCCTCCAATTGGAGTGGGATATTCAATTCATAATATGGACTGGCGGCGACAGAAACCAATCAGTTCGGTGCGGCATCGGCTGTGTAAAGACACAAAAAACCCCACCCGAAGGCAGGGTTTCTTGTAACGCTTGACCGTGCGTCGGGTTAGTTCAGATGCCGGCCCAAATCCACCGTGGCGGTGTCGATCAGGGCATCGGCGCGCTCGCCCTGGACTTGTTGGGCAACCACGGCGGTGGCGGCGGCGATGGCGGTTTCGATGGCCGTTTCGCGGACTTCCTTTTCCGCCTGGGCCTCGGCCATGGCAATTTTATCCAGGGCGCCTTGTTGGCGGCGGGCAATGGCCTCGTCCAGCTTCTTGGCGGTGATTTCGGCTTCCCGCTTGGCCTCTTCCGCCGCGTGGGCGATGATTTCCCCGGCCTCGGCCAGGGCATCGCGCTGCTTGCGTTCGTAAGTGGCCAGCAAGGCCTGGGCCTCTTCACGCAACTGGCGGGCCTGGTCCAGATCGTCCGAGATCTTTTTAGCCCGGTCGTCGAGGGCGCCGGTCAGCATGGCGGGGACCTTGAAATAGAACAGGATCCCGACGAAGACCAAAAAGGCCATGCCAACCCAGAATGTCGCGTCCATGATCTAAGCTCCGCTGCCGGTGTTTTGCATGGCGGTGGCCACCGCCCGGTCCACGTCGGCCCGGGTGACATCCGCGCCGATCAGACGTTCGGCGGCCGCCTGCGCCAATTCCGAGGCGACTTCGCGCAACTCCGCCAAAGCCTCGACCTTGGCCGCATCAATGCGTCCGGCGGCGGCGGCGGCTTCCGCCGCCAGGGCCTCGGCCACTTCCGCGTTGCGCTTTTCCGCCCGCCCGGCTGCCTCCAACGCCGCCTGGGCGATGGTGGCCTGGGCATTGCCGCGGGCCTCCGCCAAGGCCGCTTCGTACTCGGCGATCACGGTTTCGGCTTGCGATTTTAGCTGCGCGGCCTGGTCCAGATCATCGGCGATGCGGCCGTGACGGGTTTCCAGGACGTCGGCCACGCGGGGCAATGCCACGCGGGCCATCAACAGATAAAGCGCGATAAAGGAAATCACCAGCCACACCATTTGTGGCGCGAAATCCTCCATCCAAAATTGAGGCATGCTCTCGCTCCGCTCTTGTTTCTCCACGCCGGCGAAATACCGGCGTAATCATCAATCGCTGGGCATTGCCCAGCGATTGACTAGAAGACGAACAGGATGATCAGGGCGACCACAAGGGCGAACAGCGCAATGGCCTCGGTCAGGGCAAAGCCCAAAATGACCCGGCCGAACACGGCCTGGGCCGCACCGGGGTTGCGCATGGCGCCCGCCACATAGTTACCAAAAATCAGGCCGATGCCGATGCCGGCACCACCCATGGCAATGGCGGCAAGTCCGGCGCCGATCAGCTTCGCTGCTGCTGGTTCCATGATTAATATTCCTATCTTAGCTGGTGGTTGGATTGATTGGGTTAAGGTCAGATTACAGATGATCCTTCGGATCAATTTACAGATGATCCTTCGGATCAATGTTCCAAGTGAATGGCGTCA
>JAYGEA010000242.1:0-21785 GCA_046582635.1 Alphaproteobacteria bacterium | reverse complement strand
CAGACGCTCGCCGATCAGGACATTGTGCTTGCCCCGGAAATCCTCGATCGAGCCGCTGTATATATTATCGGCGATGATCGCCCGGGCGGCCAAATCTTTTGGCCAAATGCCGCGCACCAGGGCGCCGGAGGCCTGTTTATTGGCGGTGGCCATGACCTGTCCCTCGATCAGAGGGGCGGCCTGTTTCACACCCTTGATTTTGCGCAGGGCTGCGGCCATCGGGTCAAAATCACTCATCGCCACCGCGGCCCCGCGCACCACCATATGACCATTCAGGCCCAGCACCCGGTCCAGCAATTCAATGCGAAAACCGTTCATGACGCTCATGACGATAATCAAGGTGGCAACGCCCAGGGCGATGCCGATCAGGGAAAACCAGGCGATAATCGAGATAAAGCCTTCATGCTGCCGGGCGCGCAGGTAACGCGCGGCGATGGCCCATTCCAAGACGCCAAACATCCGACTTGTTAACGCTCCGTCACGGCCGCAATGGCGGCATCAAGTGAAAGTTCCTGGCGTTCGCCGGTCAACCGTTCCTTGACCTCGACCACGCCGGCTTTCACCCCACGGGGACCGACAATGATCTGCCAGGGCAAACCGATCAGATCCATGGTGGCGAATTTGCCTCCCGCCCGCCCGTCGGTGTCATCCGCCAGCACATCGACGCCGGCATTCCGAAGCTTTTCATAGATATCCGCCACGGCGCCGTCGCAGGCGCCGTCACCGACCTTCAGGTTGATCAGCCCCACGTCAAAGGGCGCCACCGAGGCCGGCCAAATGATACCGTCATCGTCGTGAGAGGTCTCGATAATGGCGCCCACCAGACGGGAGACGCCAATACCGTAGCAGCCCATCTCCACCGGCACTTCGACGCCCTCGGCATTCATCACCGTGGCGCCCATGGACTTGGAATATTTGTCGCCGAAATAAAAGATGTGGCCCACTTCGATCCCCCGCGCGGCAATGCGGCGGTCCTCGGGCACCTCCGCCTCGAACCGCGCCGGGTCGTGCTTCTCGTCCGTGGCGGCATAGCGGGAGGTCCAATGATCGATCATGGGCGACAAATCGTCGTCATAGCCAACGGATGCATCCGGCGCCACGAAATCAAGGTAGTCGGCATGGCAGTAAACTTCCGACTCGCCGGTATCGGCCAAAATAATAAACTCATAGCTCATATCACCGCCGATGGGGCCGGTGTCGGCCAGCATGGGGATCGCCTTCAGGCCCAGGCGTTGATAGGTGCGCAGGTAGGCCACGAACATCTTGTTATAGGCATGGCGCGCGGCGTCGGCATCCAGATCGAAGCTGTAGGCATCCTTCATGAGGAATTCCCGGCCGCGCATGATGCCGAAACGGGGCCGCACCTCGTCACGGAATTTCCACTGGATATGATAGAGGTTCAGGGGCAACTGGCGGTAACTGCGCACGGAGCCGCGGAAGATATCGGTGATCAGTTCCTCGTTGGTGGGGCCGAACAGCATGTCGCGGTCGTGGCGGTCGGTAATGCGCAGCATCTCCTGGCCGTAGTCGTCATAGCGGCCGCTCTCGCGCCACAGATCGGCGGGCTGGATGGTCGGCATCAACAGCTCCTGGGCGCCGGCGGCATCCTGCTCCTCGCGCACAATCTGCTCGATCTTTTTCAATACCCGATGGCCCAGGGGCAGCCAGGAATAAATTCCCGCCGATGATTGCCGGATCATTCCGGCCCGCAACATCAAACGGTGCGAGACGATCTGCGCCTCAGCCGGGGTGTCTTTCAACACGGGCAGGAAGAATTGCGACATAAGCATGATGGGGCCTCAATTGGGAAAATACATCCCGCCGATATGTAGGGAAAGCCGCCCCATAAGGCAATGACTACAAACTGAATCTAGGCGGATACTTGGTCGATCAGTATTTTCCGCGCAGCAGTTTGCGGCAGGCCAGGACCAGACGATCCGAATCTCCGCCCGCCAGGCTCCGGCCCTCGTATGTGACTTCGCCACTGCGGCGGTCAACCGTGACCAAGCCGACGCCCACATCGGAAAAGCCGACCTGGCTGCTGGTGCCCTTTTTCAACAGGCTGCTCAGGGGCACCTGCAAGGGAATGGCGATCACCGGGGGCAGTTTGATCTGGCGGCCGGGATCCAAATCCGCCGGTTTCACGCGCCGTCCGTTGACGCCCACGCCGGGCTGAAAGGCGGCATCAGCACTAGGTTGGTGGCGCACCAGCCAACGGCAATCCTTTTTCGATATCTGGACCTTCTCCTGCAAATCGGACGCCGCGGCGGCGGACATGGCCACGAGCAGCGCCAGCAGAGAGGTCATGAGCAAACGTATTATCATCCCCCTAGTCTGCACCGCAGGGTTTAATCTCTGGTTAACATATGAGCAGAGCAAAAAAGGGGCCGCACCAAATAGGTGCGGCCCAAATAGGAGGAAACGCCATCAAGCGTTTTGTCGGGAGTCGAGCCTCCAACGACGCTATTGATAATGGTTCTTAACGTGGGATATTCAAGGGCTTTTTTGAAATTGTTTCAGATGCATCAAACCCGGTGCATTTTCGCAACAGTCAGCAACAGCCAGCAAAAGTCATGGGTTTTACTCCCGTGACATGAAGTAGGCCCGGAAATCAAAAATCTCTGCTTCGACAAAGGCCACGACAAGGCCCATGATCACGGCGGATATTAATGTGGTGACCAGCATCTTCATCAGTACTCTGGGCCGAACGGGGGCCGAGGCCGCCTGTCCTTCCACCATCTCGCCGCCCCCTTCGCCGCCTGCCTCCCGGGTCGTGCGAATGCCAAAGGGCAGCACCATGAACAAGACCAGCCACCATAGAATGGCATAGATCATCAAACCGCTGACCAGGCTCATCGGAGGCCTCTAAACTTGTTCGATTTCAATCAAGGTTCCGCAGAAATCCTTGGGATGCAGGAATAACACCGGCTTACCATGGGCCCCGCTGCGGGGTTCGCCATCGCCCAGGACACGGGCGCCCTCGCCCCGCAACTGGTCCCGGGCGGCGATGATGTCCGCGACCTCAAAACAGATATGATGCATGCCGCCGTCGGGGCTGCGATCAAGGTACTTGGCAATGGTGGAACCTTCCCCAAGGGGATGCAGCAACTCGATCTTGGAATTATCCAGCTCCACGAACACCGTCGTCACGCCGTGCTCCGGCAAATCGATGGGATCGGAAACTTTGGCGCCCAAGGTATCCCTGTACAGGGCCGCCGCGGCCGCCAGATCAGGCACGGCAATAGCAATATGGTTCAGACGTCCGATCATGGTAATTTCCTCAATATTTTCATTTGCATCAATCCACGCGAATGATTCGTGCCTCCACC
Organism: Alphaproteobacteria bacterium; assembly: GCA_046582635.1. GTDB lineage: Bacteria > Pseudomonadota > Alphaproteobacteria. The sequence goes on along the minus strand of JAYGEA010000242.1, from coordinate 18,456 downwards.
ACGGCCCGTTTGCCGAGGCGGTCGCGGATCAGGCGGCGCAGCGCGATGCGCGCGGCCTCTGTCATGCGGCCATCGTCCCGGCGGGCGGAGTTGGGTAAATCGTCCACGGCTTCCTCAACCAGACGGGCGCCTTCCTCGGCCAGGGAGGTCTTGCCATTATCACTGGCCAATCCCTGCAGCACCAATTCAGGGTCCGCCAATAGCTCGCCATCGCGGTCAGCCACCAAAATGACCACGCCGCCACCGCTGAAACTCAGTTTGCGCCGGGTGCGCACGCCGTCGTCATTGGCCGGCACTACCACGTCGCCATCCACGAAACAGCGGCCGCTTTGCACTTCGGCCACCACCTCCGTAGCCCCCGGCCGCAAGCGCAGGGCTTGACCGTTTTCGATCACCACGGCCTCGGGCACCTGCAAAGAGCGGGCCAGTTCCGCATGCGCCAGCATGTGCTTGTATTCGCCATGCACGGGCACGGCGATCTTGGGCCGGACCAGACGGTACATCTCGGCCAGTTCATCGCGGCAGGGATGGCCCGAGACATGCACGCCGCGTTCGTTTTCGCCAATCACCTCCACGCCGTTCCACAAAAGGCGGTTCTGCACCCGGCTAATGGACATTTCGTTGCCCGGGATCACCCGCGAGGAAAAGATCACCAGATCATTTTTTTCAAACACCACATGGCGATGATCACCCGAGGCAATGCGGGCCAGGGCGGCGCGGGATTCGCCCTGACAGCCGGTACATAGAAACATCACCTTGTCGGGGGGCAGATAGGCCCCTTCGTTATCCTTCAGGGGCGGCGCGATATCCTGGAGGTAACCGCATTCCTGGGCCGCCGCCAGAATACGCCAGAGCGAACGGCCGACCAGAACCAGGTGGCGGTCATGGACAGCGGCCACCTTGGCCACCGTGTCGATGCGGGCAACATTGGAGGCGAAGGTGGCAACCGCGATACGGCCCGTGCGATTGGCGCACAAGTCCATCAAGGTTTTCCGCACGTCCCCCTCGGAGCCGGAGGTGCCCTCGTTCAGGGCATTGGTGCTGTCGCCAATCATGGCCATGACACCCTCGTCGCCCAGTCGGCGCAAGGCATCTTCATCGCTCTTCGGGCCCACCAGGGGTTCGGGGTCCAGCTTCCAATCACCGGTATGCAGCACCAGGCCGGCATCTGTACGGATGGCCAGGGCGTTCATTTCCAGGGTGGAGTGGGTCAGGGGCACGAAATCAATCCCGAACGGACCAATTTGCAAATGCTCGCCCGGTTCGATCACATGCAGGGGGACCGCGCGCAGCAGTCCGGCTTCCTCCAGCTTATTGCGCAACAGGGCGGCGGCAAAGGGCGTGGCCCAAACAGGGCAGCGCAGGCGGGGCCACAGATGTGCCACGGCACCCAGGTGATCCTCGTGGGCATGGGTAATGATCAGGCCGGCCAGGTCGTCCTTGCGTTCGGCGATGAAGGTAGGATCGGGGGTGATCAGATCAATGCCCGGCTGTTCGCCGTCGGCGAAGGTGATGCCAAGATCAACCAGCAGCCATTTTCCACCGTACCCATAGAGATTCATATTCATGCCGATCTCGCCCGAGCCCCCAAGGGGCAGGAAGATCAATTCGTCTTCTGCAAACTCAACCACGCAATTTCCTTAAGTTTAGACGCCCCGGCTGCGCCGGTAGATTTCCCGCAATCCCCGCATGGTGATATCGGGCACGTTGGCTTCTATCACATCCGTGGCCCCTTCGAACACCGGCGCCAGGCCGCCGGTGGAGACTATTTTCATCGGTTTGCCGAATTCATCACGAATACGGTGCACGATACCTTCGATCAACCCCACATAACCCCAAAAGACGCCGGAATGCATACAGGCCACCGTATCAGTACCGATAACCTTCTCCGGTTTCGCCACCACGATGCGTGGCAACAGGGCCGTGGCGTTGTGCAAGGCCTCCAGACTGAGGTTGATGCCCGGTGCGATGACGCCGCCGCGATAATCGCCTGCCTCGTCCACCACATCGAACGTCGTCGCGGTCCCGAAATCAACCACCACGACGGGCTGTCCGGGATACAGCAGCCCGGCCCCCACGGTATTGCAAATCCGGTCCGCGCCCACGGGCGGCGTGGCATGCACCTCGACACCGTAGACGGTTTCCTCATCGCCCAGGATCAGCGGCTCCGACTTGAAATAGCAACTGCACAGCCGTCGTAGATTAAACAGCGCCTGGGGCACGACGGAGGCGATCACCGTATCCGTAACCGCATCGCGACTAAAACCGTTCAAGTCGAATAACTGAGACAGCCAGACCGCATGTTCATCGGCCGTACGCGAGGCGGAGGTATGCTGGCGCCATTCCCCGACTGTTTGATCGCCGTCGAACAGGGTGAATTTAACGTTGGTGTTGTTGGCATTGATCGCAAGCAGCATGGTGGCGATCCTTACAATTGTGGCAGGAAAACTTCACCCGCGGTGATGGTGCGCAGGATGCCGTCGGTTTGTTCAACCAACAAGCTACCATTGTCATCCAGATCGCGGAAGGTGCCGGTAAACTCCTCCCTTGGCAGGCGCACGCGAATCGGCCCGCCCAACCCCGCCGCCCGCTCCAGCCAGGCCTGGCGCAAAGGCGGGAAGCCGCCCGCCCGCCAGACCTCCAGCCAGTGCAGTAGCGCGGGCGCGAGAGCGCCGAGCAGTACCCCCGGCGTGCATTCCGTGACGCCGTGGGCATGCAGGGATGTTACCGCCTGGCCGGCGTCGGTTGGATGATGGGCCACGTTGACGCCCATGCCCAGAACAAGCCAGTCGACACCGCCGCCCGAGCGGGCCGAGGATTCCAACAATATGCCCGAGATCTTGGCGCCGTCGATCAGAACGTCGTTGGGCCATTTATGGGATGGCGCCAGATGGGGCGCGATCCGAACAATCGCCGTCGAAAGTGCTATCGCGGCCAGAAATGAAATCTGCGCCGCCGTGGCCGCATCGCCCTTGGGGCGCAGCAGCAGGGACATATATAAATTGCCGGGTTTCGAGGTCCATTCCCGGCCCGAGCGGCCCCGTCCCGCGCGCTGTTCGCCGGCAACGATCAAGGTGCCTTCCAGATCCCCGTCGGCCGCCCGCAGTTTCAACAGATCGTTGGTCGAGGTGACGCTGTCGAGATAGACCGGCCGGAAAAAAGCCGGCAGATCGTCAAAGCTGTCCGTCACGGTGGCATTCAAGGGATCAGGGCGGAGGCCGCGATCTGTGCCGATGCCACGAACGGTGCGGTGTAAAAGGCAAAAAACACCACGAAGACGCCGCACAGCCCGATGATCGCCCGCATCTCCAGGCTCATGGGACCTTCAAATGGTTCGGCCGCATCGTCAAAGTACATCACCTTGATGATGCGCAGGTAATAAAAGGCACCCACCACGCTGGCTAGGACGCCGATCACCGCCAGGGCGTAAAGCTCTGCATTGACGGCCGCGATAAAGACATAGAACTTGCCGAAGAAACCACCCAGGGGGGGAATGCCGGCCATTGAAAACATGAAAATAGCCAGGGCCAGGGCCATGAGAGGATTGGTTTTTGACAGGCCCGACAGGTCGGAAATATTCTCAACCATGCCCGTCTTGCGCCGCATGCACAGGATGCAGGCGAAAGTGCCTATGTTCATTGCCACGTAGATCACCAGATAGATCAGCACGCCGCGCACACCTTCCGCGCTGCCCGCCGCCAAGCCAATCAAGGCAAAGCCCACGTGTCCGATGGAGGAATAAGCCATCAGACGCTTAATATTGTCCTGCCAGATGGCGGCAAAGGCGCCCAGCAACATGGAGGCCACGGAAATCACGATGATGATCTGCTGCCAATCGGCGCTGATCGCCAGGAACGGTACAATGAGGGCGCGCATGAACAAGGCCAGGGCGGCGACCTTGGGTGCGATGGCGAAAAACGCGGTGACCGGGGTTGGCGCCCCTTCGTAGACGTCGGGCGTCCACATATGAAAGGGCACGGCGGACACCTTGAAGGCCAGGCCGGCGCACATGAATACGATGCCGACGATCAGGCCGATGGAGGCCTGTTCCTGGCCCTTCATGAACGTCGCGATGGTATCGAACCCCGTGGCGCCCGTGAAACCATAGATCAGGGAACAGCCATAGAGCAGCATGCCCGATGACAGGGCGCCAAGGACGAAATACTTCAACCCCGCCTCGGTCGAGCGCAGGCTGTCCCGCTTGAAGGCGGCGATGACATATAGCGCCAGGCTTTGCAGCTCTATCCCCATGTAAAGCGCGATCAGGTCATTGGCCGAAATCATCATCAACATGCCAAGGGTGGCGAGGACGAACAGCACCGGATATTCGAACCGGTTCATGCCCTCTTCCTTGATATAGCCGAGCGACATGATCAGACCGGCGGCCGAGGCGATCAGCACCAGCGCCTTGGTAAAGGCGGTGAAGCTATCGGCCACGTACATGCCCGCGAAACTGACGTTCGATGCGGGGTCCGCCTGCAACACCATGGCCAGGGTAATGGCGAAACAGATCACCGCCAGCCAGCTGAGCAACCGCGTGGCGCCATTGCCCCGGTAAACGCCGATCATCAGCAGCACCATGGAGGCGATAGCCAGGAAGATCTCCGGCGCCGCAACGGAATAATCATGTGCGAAAGTCATCTACCGCGTCCCTATTGCGCTGCCGAATGATTTGCCGCCACCTGCGTGGCGCCATCGGCCGCGGCCTGCATGGCCGTTTGATATTGCTGGATCAGGTTGTCGACCGAGACATGCATGACATCCAGGAACGGCCCCGGAAAGATGCCCATCAAAATGGCCAGCACGATCAAGGGCGCAAAGACGGCGATCTCGCGCGTATTCATGTCCGCGATCTGTTTTAAATCGTCTTTTTCCAGTTGGCCAAAAACAGTGCGCCGGTACAGCCACAACATATAGGCCGCGCCCAGAACCACGCCCAGCGCCGCCAGGGCGGCAACCCAGGTATTGACCTGGTAGACACCGACCAGAATCAGAATTTCGCCGACGAACCCGGCCGTGCCCGGCAGCCCGACCGAGGCCAGCATGAAGATCATGAAGGTAAAGGCGTAGATTGGCATGCGGTTGACCAGGCCGCCGTAGCGGGCGATCTCGCGGCTGTGAATGCGGTCGTAAATCACCCCGACGCAGAGGAACAAGGCGGCGGAGACAACGCCGTGGCTGAGCATCTGGAAGATGCCGCCCTCAATCCCTTGGGTGTTGAAGGTAAAGATGCCAATGGTCACGAAACCCATGTGCGCAACGGAGGAATAGGCGATCAGCTTCTTCATGTCCTCCTGCATCAGGGCCACCAGGGAGGTATAAATCACCGCCACCACGGACAGGGTAAAGATCAGCGGCACGAACAGATCGGAAGCCAGGGGCAGCATGGGCAGGGAGAAGCGGAGGAAGCCATAGCCGCCCATCTTCAACAACACACCGGCCAGAATGACGGAACCGGCGGTGGGCGCCTCCACATGGGCATCGGGCAGCCAGGTATGCACGGGCCACATGGGCATTTTCACCGCGAAGGAGGCAAAGAAGGCCAGCCACAGCCAGGTCTGGGCCTCGGCCGTGAAACCATGCGCCATGAGGGTCGGGATATCCGTGGTTCCGGCTTCGAAATACATATAGATCAGGGCCAGCAGCAACAGCACCGAGCCAAGCAGGGTGTAGAGGAAGAACTTGAACGAGGAATAGACCCGCCGCGCCCCGCCCCAGACCCCGATGATCAGGAACATGGGGATCAAACCGCCCTCGAAGAACAGATAGAACAGCACGAAATCCAGGGCGCAGAAAACGCCGATCATCATGCATTCCAGCAGCAGGAAGGCGATCATGTATTCCCGCACCCGCATGGTGATGGCTGTCCACGATGCCAGGATACAGATCGGCATTAGGAACGCGGTCAGCACCACGAACAGCATTGAAATGCCGTCCACGCCCATGTGGTAATTGATATCGCTGCCCAGCCAGGCATGGCTCTCGACAAACTGGAAGTCCGCCGTGCCGTTCTCGAAATTGGCCCAGATCACCAGGCTGATCAGAAAGGTCAGCACCGTGGTCATCAGGGCGACCAATTTGGCGTTGCGGTCGGCGGCGGCATTACCGCCCTGGGCGAAGAGGAATATGAAGCCTGCGCCCACCAGGGGCAGGAAGGTCGCCAGGCTTAAAAGGGGCCAATCGCTCATGTGCTAATGCCCCCCGCCGGCGGATGTATAGAACAAGGTGACCAGCACCGCGACGCCGATCAGCATGGCGAACGCGTAGTGATAGAGGTAACCGCTTTGCAGGGCGGAGGCACGCCGCGCCACCCGCAGGACCATTGCCGACAGCCCGTCCGGGCCCAAGCCGTCGATGATGCGGCCATCGCCGCCCTTCCACAACAGCCGGCCCAGCCATTTCGCCGGATTGACCAGGGTCAAATCGAACAGCTCGTCGAAGTACCATTTGTTCAACAGGAACAAATAAAGTTCATGATGCAGCTTGGCCAAACCGGCCGGGATATCGGGGCGGCGGATATAGAATTGCCAGGCCACCGAGATACCCACGACCCCGGCGACGATCGGGGCCCATTTGACCCAAACCGGCACATGATGGAAGGCTTCCATGATGTGATTATCCGGGCCCAGGAAGATGGCATCGCCCCAGAACGCTTCCTGGCCGTCGCCGACAAAATAATGGTTGAACAGGATACCGGAAAGGATGGAACCGGCGGCCAGGAAGTACAAGGGCACCAGCATGGACCACGGACTTTCATGCACATGGCTCATCACTTCCTGGCCGGCGCGGGGCTTGCCGTGGAAGGTCATGAACAGCAGGCGCCAGGAATAAAACGCGGTCATGACGGCGGCCGCCATGCCCAGCCAGAAGGCGTATTGCCCCATCCCCGTATGCGCCGCGAAGGCGGATTCCAATATGGCGTCCTTGGAATAGAAGCCAGCGAATATGGGCAGTCCCGCCAGGGCCAGGGAGCCGATCCACATCATCACATAGGTTTGCGGGATGTATTTGTAGATCCCGCCCATGCGCCGCATGTCCTGTTCATCCGACATGGCATGAATGACCGAGCCCGAACCAAGGAACAACAGCGCCTTGAAAAAGGCATGCGTGAACAGATGGAAGATCGCCACCTTGTAGGCGCCGACACCCAGGGCGAAAAACATATAGCCGAGCTGGCTGCAGGTGGAGTACGCGATCACCCGCTTGATATCGTTTTGCACCAGGCCCACGGTGGCGGCGAAAAAGGCCGTGCTGGCACCGACGAATGTCACCACCATCAGGGCCGTGGTGGAAAATTCAAACATCGGCGAACAGCGCGCCACCAGGAAGACACCGGCGGTGACCATGGTGGCCGCATGGATCAGGGCGCTGACCGGCGTGGGGCCTTCCATGGCGTCGGGCAGCCAGGTGTGCAGGGGCACTTGCGCCGATTTACCCATGGCGCCGATGAACAACAGGATGCAGATGGTGGTCATCACATCCCATTCCCAACTGAGGAAATGGAAAGTTTTGCCCACCTGATCCGGAGAGGCGGCGAACACCGTGTCGAAATCGAGGGAGCCAAACACCATAAAAATGGCCATGATGCCCAGAGCAAAGCCGAAATCGCCGACCCGGTTGACCAGAAATGCCTTGATCGCGGCGGCATTGGCGGCTGGCTTGTGATACCAGAAACCGATCAGCAGATACGAGGCCAGGCCCACCCCTTCCCAGCCGAAGAACATCTGCAGGAAATTGTCGGCGGTGATCAGCATCAACATGGCGAAGGTGAACAGGGACAGATAGGCCATGAAACGCGGCTTGTGCGGGTCGTGGGCCATGTAGCCCACGGAATAGACATGCACCAGGGCCGAAACCCCGTTGACCACAACCAACATCACGGCGGTCAGCTGATCAATGCGCAAGGCCCAGGAGACATCAAAGGTACCCGAGACGATCCAGGTAGCAACCTCCACCTTGACCGGCTGCCCGCCCAGGGCGACCTGCCAAAAAGCCACCAACGAGAGGATGGCCGAGGTGATGACGGCGCCGCAGGTGATCCATTGCGAGGGCCGGTCGCCCAGCACGCGGCCCAGGGAGCCGACGATCAGAAAAGCGATCAAGGGCAGAAAGACAATGGCGTGATACATCTAACGCTCAACCCTTCATCAGGTTGATATCTTCGACTTCGATGGTGCCGCGGTTGCGGAAATAGACCACGATAATGGCCAACCCGATGGCCGCCTCGCCAGCGGCGACGGTCAAAACGAACATGGCGAAAATCTGGCCTACCAGATCGTTCAGGAAGGCCGAAAAGGAGATCAGGTTGATGTTGACCGCCAGCAGCATCAATTCGATGGACATCAAAATAATGATCACGTTCTTGCGGTTCAGGAAGATCCCGAAAATGCCGATGGTGAACAGCACCGCCGCCAGCGTCAGGTAATGGCCCAGGCCTATGGTGAAAAATTCGGTCATATAAGCACCCTCAAATTCCCTGGCCCGGCTGTACTTTTTTCAATTCCACCGAATCTTCCCGCCGGCGCGCCAATTGATCGGCGACTTTTTGTTTCCGAACCCCCGGCCGTTGCCGCAGGGTCAGCACGATGGCGCCAACCATGGCGATCAGCAAGATCATCCCGGCGGCCTGAAAGGCGTAGATATACTTGGTATAAATCACATCGCCGATGGCGGCGATATTTTGCCGCTGCGTCAAATCGGGGATCGGTTCCGTCCCCGTGGCCAGCACCTCCGGCGAGAGGGAGACCGTGCCCAGCACCATCAACAATTCCACCAGCAAAATAACGCCGACCAGGACGCCGATGGGCATGTATTGCAAGAAGCCTTCCCGCATCTCGACAAAATTGATGTCCAGCATCATGACCACGAACAGGAACAGCACCGCCACCGCGCCGACGTAGACAACGACCAATACCATGGCCAGAAATTCCGCCCCGATCAGCACGAACAGGGCGGCGGTGGTAAAAAGGTCAGGATCAGGAACAGTACGGAATGCACCGGATTGCGCGCGGCAACCACCATGACGCCGCCGGCGACGGCGACGGTCGCGAAGATATAAAATATTATGCCCTGCAGGATCATCCCGTCGTATCCATTCTCATCGCCTCATTCCTACCGGTACGGCGCGTCGGCGGCGATGTTGGCCGCGATCTCGCGCTCCCACCGATCGCCGTTGGCCAGCAATTTGTTTTTGTCATAGAACAATTCCTCGCGCGTCTCCGTCGCGAATTCAAAGTTCGGGCCCTCCACGATGGCATCCACCGGGCAGGCTTCCTCGCAATAACCGCAATAAATGCACTTGGTCATGTCGATGTCGTAGCGCGTGGTCCGCCGGGAGCCGTCGTCCCGGGGCTCCGCCTCGATGGTGATGGCTTGGGCGGGGCAGATCGCCTCGCACAGCTTACACGCAATGCAGCGTTCCTCGCCGTTGGGATAACGGCGCAGGGCATGTTCGCCCCGGAAGCGCGGGCTGAGGGGGCCTTTTTCGTAAGGATAATTCAGCGTCACCCGCTTGCGGAACATATAGCTGAAGGTCAAGGCCATACCCTCGACGATCTCCCACAACAGCAGGGCGCGGATGTTTTGTCGCATGAAGCTCATTTGGCTGCCCACCCATTCGCTAGGTTTCTCATGTATTCGGCACCATATCGAAGGCCACCAGCACGCCCGCCGTCAGCGCCACCCATAACAGGGAGAACGGCAGGAACACTTTCCAGCCCAGACGCATCAACTGGTCATAGCGATAGCGCGGCAAGGTTGCCCGCACCCAGACGAAGACGAACAGCAGGAAGGCGATTTTCAGAAAGAACCAGATCGGGCCGGGGATCCAGTTGAACGGCGCGATGTCAAAGGGCGGCAGCCAGCCGCCCAGGAACAAGATCGCCGTCATGCCCGACATCAGGATCATGTTGGCGTATTCGCCCAGGAAGAACAGGGCGAAGGTCATGGAGGAATATTCCACCTGATACCCGGCCACCAACTCCGCCTCCGCCTCCGGCAGATCGAATGGATGACGATTGGTTTCCGCCAGTGTGGAAATAAAGAAAATTACGAACATGGGGAACAGGGGAATGAAGAACCAGACCCCCTCCGCCTGGGCCCGCACCACGTCCGAGACGTTCAAGGAGCCGACGCACAACAATACAGTGATGATCACGAAGCCGATGGAGACTTCGTAACTGACCATTTGCGCGGCCGAGCGCAGAGCCGAAAGAAAGGGATATTTCGAGTTCGAGGCCCAGCCCGCCATGACAATGCCATAGACGCCCAGGGACGATATGGCGAAGAGATACAATATCCCGACGTTGATATCCGAGACCACCATGCCCTCGTCGAACGGAATGACCGCCCAGGCCACCATGGATAGCAAAAACAGCAACATGGGCGCGATCAGGAAAATGATCTTGTTGGCCGAGGTCGGTATCACGGTTTCCTTGAAGAACAGCTTGGCGCCGTCCGCAAAGGCCTGCAGCAGACCAAACGGCCCCACCACATTCGGGCCCATGCGCAGCTGCATGGCCGCCATGATCTTGCGTTCGGCGTAGGTCAGCATGGCCACGCAAAATAACAACGGCACCACGATGGCCAGGATTTGCGCCAGGATAATGATGCCCGGCAGCAGGTATATGGACCAGAGCTCAGCCATCGGTGCCCGTCGCCCCGCCTGTTGAATCCGCGCCATGGAGATACAAGCGGCTGCATTCCGCCATCACCGCCGAGGCCCTGCAAATGGCGTTGGCGAGATAATAATCCACAACCGGGCTTTCGAACGGCGCGGTGTCAACGTCCCCCGCAACACCAAACGCCCCCATCTCGCCAGGGCCAACCTCGTCCACCTGGTCCAGACTGGGCACCACCTCGACCATGTGCCGGCGCAATTGCGCCAAGCTGTCATAGGGCAAGGCCTGTTCCAGCACGGCCGACAGCGCCCGGATGATCGTCCAATCCTCCCGCGCCTCGCCCGGCGGATCGGCGGCCCTGCGGCCATGTTGCACCCGGCCCTCCATGTTGACCCAGGTGGCATCTTTTTCCGTATAGGCCGCGCCCGGCAGGATCACGTCGGCCCGGTGGGCCCCCGCATCGCCATGGTGGCCCTGATAAATTACGAAGGCCTGGCCCAGACCATCCATGTCAATTTCGTCAGCACCCAGCAGCCAGATCAAATCGATCTCGCCCTTGCCCGCGCCGTCAACGATAGCCGCGACATCCCGGCCGCCCTCGCCGGGCAGAAAACCGATATCCATGCCGCCCACCCGACTGGCCGCCCGGTGCAGAATGTTGAAGCCGTTCCAATCGTTACCGATCATGCCGCTCTGTTCCGCCACCCGCCGCGCCAGTTCCAGCACCGCCGCGCCGTCATCCCGCGCCACCGCACCACTGCCCAGCACGATCATGGGCCGATCCGCGGCCGCCAGAACCTTTGCGAAGGCATGGCTACCATCGGCAATCTCGGCCAACGTATCGGGCCCGGCGCCCAGGTAGTCGTATTTGTAAGTCAGCTCCGGATTTGGCCCGATCACGCCCACGGACAAACCGCCGCGCAGCCAGCGCTTGCGGATGCGGGCGTTGACCAGGGTGGCCTCCCAGCGCGGGTTGGCGCCCACCAGCAATAGGGCGTCGGCCTCTTCAATGCCGGCGATGGCGCTGTTGAACAGATATCCGCCCCGATGCCCGCCATTGATCTTGGCGCCATCCTGACGGCAATCCAGATTTGATGAGCCAAGGGCGGTGAACAATTCCTTCAGGGCCAGCATTGCCTCCACATCCGCCATGTCGCCGGCGATGGCGGCCAGGCGGTTGCCCGCGGAGCCATCCATGGCCGCCTTGATGGCGGCAAAGGCCTGGTCCCAACTGGCCGGCCGCAATTTGCCGTCGACCCGCACATAAGGGCGGTCCAGACGCTGCAGGGCAAGGCCGTCCACGGCATAGCGGGAGCGATCGCCCAGCCATTCCTCGTTCACGTCTTCATGCAGGCGGGGCAGCATGCGCAGGACTTCGTTACCGCGGCAGTCGACGCGGATATTGCAGCCCACGGCATCATGAACATCAATGCTTTCGGTCTTGCGCAATTCCCACGGCCGGGCGTTGAAGGCATAGGCCTGGTTGGTCAGGGCGCCCACCGGGCAGACATCGACCAGATTGCCCGACAATTCCGATGTCAGCGCCTCTTCAACATAGGTCCCGATTTCGGTCTCTTCACCCCGGAACGTCGCGCCGAGTTCCTCTACCCCGGCAATTTCCGTGGCGAAACGGATGCAACGGGTACACGTGATGCATCGCGTCATGGAGGTGGCCACCAGGGGGCCAAGGTATTTGTCCTTTACCGCGCGCTTATGTTCGGTGAAACGGCTGTCGCCCCGGCCGAATGCCACGGCCTGATCCTGCAAATCGCATTCCCCGCCCTGATCGCAGATCGGGCAATCGAGGGGATGATTGATCAACAGGAATTCCATGGCGCCCTTGCGGGCCTTCACCGCCACCGCGGAGTTGGTATGGATCACCATGCCCTCGCCCACCGGCATGGCGCAGGAGGCGATGGGCTTGGGCGGCCCCTCCATTTCCACCAGGCACATGCGGCAATTGCCGGCAATGGATAGGCGGTCGTGATAGCAGAAGCGGGGAATCTGGATGCCCAGTTCCTCGGCCGCCTGCAGCACGGTAGTGTTGGCTTCGACCTCGATTTCCTGGCCGTCAATGGTCAGCGTGGGCATGTTCGAAAGATCCTCGCTCTCGCTTTACTGTGCCGCAGCCGGCTGTTTATTTTTGTAATCCATGATGCGTTCCTCGACCATGGGCCGGAAATGGTTCATCAGGCCCTGGATCGGCCAGGCCGCCGCATCGCCCAGGGCACAAATGGTGTGCCCCTCGATCTGGGTGCTGACTTCCAACAACATATCGATCTCGGAGACATCCGCATTGCCCGTGACCAGGCGCTCCATGACCCGCCACATCCAGCCCGCGCCTTCCCGGCAGGGCGTGCATTGGCCGCAGGATTCATGGGCATAAAACTGCGACAGCCGGGCGATGGCCTTGATCAGATCGGTGGATTTATCCATCACGATAACGGCGGCCGTGCCAAGGCCGGATTTTTCCGCGCTCAGGGAATCGAAATCCATCAACACGGTATCGCAGATGGATTTCGGCAGCATGCGCACGGACGAGCCGCCCGGTATGATGGCCAGTAGATTATCCCAGCCGCCGCGCACGCCGCCCGCATGTTTTTCGATCAGCTCGCGCAGGGGAATGGACATCTCCTCTTCCACATTGCAGGGCCGCCCCACATGGCCCGAGATGCAAAAGACCTTGGTGCCGGTATTATTCTCCCGTCCCAGGCCGGCAAACCAGTCCGCGCCGCGCCGCATGATGGTCGGCGCCACGGCGATACTTTCAACATTGTTCACGGTTGTCGGCCGGCCCCAGACGCCAACGCCGGCGGGAAAGGGTGGTTTCAGGCGGGGCTGGCCCTTTTTGCCTTCCAGGCTTTCAATCAGCGCGGTTTCCTCGCCGCAGATATAGGCGCCGGCGCCGCGATGGACGAAGACATCAAAAGAATAGCCCGAACCGCAGGCATCGGGGCCGATCAGACCGGCGTCATAGGCCTGCTGCACGGCCGCTTCCAAATTGTTGGCTTCAACAAAGAATTCGCCGCGGATATAGATGTAGGCGGCCGAGGCCCGCATGGCGAAACCGGCGATCAGACAGCCTTCCACCAGTTTGTGGGGGTCGTGGCGCATCATTTCCCGGTCCTTGCAGGTGCCGGGCTCGCCTTCATCGGCGTTCACCACCAGGTAGGTCGGCTTGCCATCGGATTCCTTGGGCATGAAGGACCATTTTAGCCCCGTGGGAAACCCCGCCCCGCCCCGGCCCCGCAGACCGGAGGCCTTGATTTCGTCAATAATAGCCTCGGGACCTCGTTCCAGGATGGCCTTGGTGTTGTCCCAATCGCCCCGCTTGCGCGCGGCTTCCAAGCCGAAATCCTGGTAGCCGTACAGGTTGGTAAAAATTCGATCTTCATCTTTCAGCATCAGCCGTCCCCCATGAATGCACGCAGGGTGGTCGGCCCGCCAGCAGGTTCAGAGGCATGGCGGCCGCTTTGCGAGCCAACTTTCGGCGTTTCGCCCTTCGACAGCGCATCGAGCAAGGCTGCCGTGCTTTCGGCCGTCAAATCCTCGTAATAATCGTCGTTGATCTGCACCATGGGCGCGTTGACACAGGCGCCCAGGCATTCCACCTCGATCACGGTGAACTTGCCGTCCGCCGTGGTTTCGCCCAAACCGATGCCCAGCTTGTTCTTACAGGCCGCCACCACATCGTCGGAACCGCGCAGCCAACACGGCGTCGTGGTGCAGACTTGCACGAAATGCCGGCCCACCGGGGCCAGATTATACATGGTGTAAAAGGTCGCCACCTCGTACACCCGGATGCGCGGCATCTCCAACATTTCGGCCACCATGTTCATGGCCGCCTGAGGCAGCCAGTTCTGGTGCTGACGCTGGGCCAGATCCAACAAAGGCATGACGGCACTGGCCTGACGGCGGAGCGGATACTTGGCGATGATCTGCTCGGCCTTCTCCGCATTCTCCGCCGTGAAGGCAAAGCTGTCGGGCTGCTGATCTTTCGGTGCCGGCTGGCGCTTCATCGGTCGATCTCGCCAAAAACAATGTCCAGGCTGCCGATCACGGCCACGGAATCCGCCAGCAAGTGTCCCTTGCAAAGATGATCCAGCGCGGCAAGATGCACATAGCCCGGCGCCCGGATCTTGCAACGATAGGGCATGTTGGTGCCATCCGCCACCAGATAGACGCCAAATTCACCCTTCGGCGCCTCGATCGCCGTATAGGTTTCCCCCGCCGGCACCTTGAAGCCCTCGGTATATAGTTTGAAATGGTTGATCAAGGCTTCCATGGACTGCTTCATCTCCGCCCGGGGCGGCGGCGCGACTTTATGGTCCGCGCTGATGACGGGGCCGTCCGGCATGGTGGCCAGAACCTGTCTGATGATGATGACGGACTGGCGCATTTCCTCAACCCGGCAGAGATAGCGATCATAACAATCACCGTTCTTGCCCACGGGAATGTCGAAATCGTACTTCTCATAACCGTCATAGGGCTGTGATTTGCGTAAATCCCACGGCAGGCCCGTACAACGCAGCATGACGCCGGAGAAGCCCCAATCCATGGCCTCTTCCGGGCCAATCACGGAGATATCAACATTACGCTGTTTAAAGATCCGGTTTTCCGTCAACAGGGTTTCCATATCATCGACATAGGCCAGCAACCTGTCCAAATAGTCGCCAATATCATCAACCATGCCCGCGGGCATGTCCTGGTGCACGCCGCCGACCCGGAAATAGTTGGCATGCAGACGGGCACCTGAAACGCCTTCAT
Organism: Alphaproteobacteria bacterium; assembly: GCA_046582635.1. GTDB lineage: Bacteria > Pseudomonadota > Alphaproteobacteria. The sequence goes on along the minus strand of JAYGEA010000242.1, from coordinate 3,070 downwards.
AAAATTCCATCAGCTTTTCGCGCTCTTCATAGCCCCACAAGGCCGGCGTTACGGCGCCCACGTCCATGGCATGCATGGTAACGTTCAACAGATGGTTTAGCAGCCGGGTGATCTCCGAGAACAATACGCGGATCGCCTGGCCCCGCGCCGGCACTTCCAGACCCAACAGCTTCTCGATGGCCAGGACATAGGCATGCTCCATGGCCATGGGCGAGACATAGTCCAGGCGGTCAAAATAGGGCAGCGCCTGTTGGTAGGTCTTGTACTCGATCAGCTTTTCCGTGCCCCGATGGAGCAGACCGATATGCGGGTCGCAGCGTTCGATCACCTCGCCGTCCAGTTCCATGATCAGGCGCAGCACGCCATGGGCGGCGGGATGCTGGGGCCCGAAATTCAGGGTCATGTTCTTGATTTCGACTTCGGCCATCAGTTCGGCTCCCCGCTGTCGGCCTTTTCATCGCCGGGAAGCAGGACCGCCGCCGCACCCTCCCAGGGCGAAAGGAAATCGAATTTTCGGAATTCCTGGGGCAGCTTGACCGGGTCATAGACGACCCGCTTGCGCGCGTCGTCGTAGCGCACCTCGACAAAGCCGGTCAGGGGGAAATCCTTGCGCAAGGGGTGCCCCTCGAAGCCATAGTCGGTCAACAGCCGCCGCAGGTCGGGATGGTCGGAAAACATGATGCCGTACATATCCCAGGCCTCCCGCTCGAACCAGTTGGCGGAATTATACACCCCGGTGACGGAGGGAATGGGCATCTCGTCATCGGCCATGACCTTGACGCGGACGCGCTGGTTATGCACCAGGCTCAACAGATTGTAGACCACGTCGAAACGCTTGGGCCGTTCCGGATAATCGGCGCCGCAAATGTCGATCAGAACCTTGAACAAACACAGTGGGTCATCACGCAGGAATGTCAGAATTTTGACGATCTGATCGGCCCGGGCCAGAACGATCAGTTCGTCCAGTTCCACCGACGTGGAGACAACCTGATCGGCCAATACGGAGCCAATATGTTGGCCCAATTCCTGCAACGCGTCCCGGTCCGCCATTCTTTGCCCGTTTTGTCCCTATTACTTCTTAAATGAATGCGGGTCTAGCGTCGAAAGGTGCCGGTGCGGCGAATTTTCTTCTGCAATTGCAGAATACCGTAAACCAGGGCCTCCGCCGTGGGCGGGCAGCCGGGCACGTAGATGTCCACCGGAATGATCCGGTCGCAGCCGCGTACCACGGAATAGGAATAATGGTAATAGCCGCCGCCGTTGGCGCAACTGCCCATGGAGATGACGTAGCGCGGCTCCGGCATCTGGTCATAGACCTTGCGCAGGGCGGGCGCCATCTTGTTGGTCAGGGTTCCGGCGACGATGATCACGTCAGACTGCCGGGGCGAGGCGCGGGGCACCACGCCCAAGCGGTCCAGATCGTAGCGCGGCATGTAGGCGTGAATCATCTCCACTGCGCAACAGGCCAACCCGAAGGTCATGGGCCAAAGGGATCCCGTGCGGGCCCAGTTGACCACTTTGTCCAGTTGCGTGGTGACAAATCCCTTGTCGGCAAGTTCTTCCGAAAAATCGGTAAAAGCGGCGCTTTGCGGGGAATCAGTTTGTGTCGCGAGGGTCCGCTGGGTCCCGTCGCCAGGCGTTTCTATTCCCATTCCAGCGCGCCTTTTTTCCATTCGTAAATGAAGCCGATGGTCAGAATACCAAGGAAGATCATCATGGACCAAAAGCCCAGCAAGCCGATCTGCCCCAGGGACACGGCCCAGGGAAACAGGAAGGCGACCTCCAGATCAAAAATGATAAATAGGATCGCTACCAGATAAAACCGCACATCAAAGCGGCCGCGCGCATCATCGAACGCTTCGAACCCGCATTCGTAGGCGGATAGCTTCTCCGGGTCCGGATGGCTGGGCACGACCACCATGGAAGCCACGACCATGACCACCGCCAGGCCCACGGCCACGGCGAAGAAAATCAGGATGGGCAGATATTCCCGTAATAGGTCGTCCACGCTTAAAAAGTCTCCCAGAAGTCCCCGGCCATACGGTTGCCGCGAGGCAGACAATCCTATAGCCGCTTCTTTTCCGCGCTGCAAGGCGCTGCGGCACAAAAGCGCGGATTTCTGTTCTTTCGCCTGGCGCCATGACGCCGCAGCGGGCGGTGCGGTTCGGACCGTCAGCGGCCCGCCGTCCGGTCGGCGCCCGCCCAATGCAGCACGGGCCTGAAAATTCGTTTCCAATGTGGGGGATGCGGCCTACGTTTTCGTGGCATCGACAATCTGGGTGACGGCGGCGTCGAAGTCGTTGGGCAGAACCGGGTGCGTTTCGATCTGGGTCTTGCCGGCCCCGCCCCTGACGTGCTGGCGGAACGACCGTGCCGGATCGGCGAAACAGTAAACCCGGCCATGCACGATGCTGTTTCTCAGACGGCGAAGCTTGCCCAGCCGCTTCGACAGCACGGCAAGGGATTTTGCCGGGGGCGATTGCGGCAGTTCCCTCCGCACCAGACCGAGGGCGGTGTCCTGTAAATGCCGCACGCCCGCATGGCCGGTGAAACAAAGGCCGTGGCGCTCCTGTATCCCGGCGCACGTCCAGGCAATCCGCTGCAGCGCCAATTCCAGAAACGTCCACGCCACGGCCACGCGGCCAATGTCTTCCAGGTAAGCGACGGGGATATGTTCAATCCAGACACCGGGCCGGCATTGCCCGGCGGCACGTTCCCGTAGCGGCTTGTCCCGGAAAATCTTTCCAAATTCGAAGTTCATGATGGTGTTCCTTGTTTGGCTTTTGAGGCCGTTCCCACGGACAGCGCGGGTGCCGGGGGCTCAAAACCCAAACAAGGCTGGGCGGGCTTATTCGTGCCCCGAAGGGCCTTATCTCACCGCACCCCCGGCATGGGGTAAGCTTGATATCTGGCAACGACTTTGCGCAAATTCCAGGCGTACAAAACTCGCCGAAGTCCGGAGGCGAGTTTCCGCCTTGTTTAAGAGTCTGACTCGAAACTCTATGTTTCATAACAATATCTTGCGAGGCGCCGAGTGACGAGCCTGATATGGGCGATGAGGAGCCAAGCT
>JAYGEA010000221.1:0-4013 GCA_046582635.1 Alphaproteobacteria bacterium | reverse complement strand
CTCACCAAGCACAACGAGGCCGCCAAACCTTTCACCTGGACCGCCGCCGCACAAGACATCATCAAAAAAGTGGACCGGGCGCGCAACACACTCAATCAAGTAAAAGCCGGTACTTCTTAAATGAGTCGGAACACTAGCGGGCAATCGCGCGGTAATAGTCGAGAATGAATACCCGTAAATCAGATGTGAAATTTGCCCCGTTGGCGGCCTCGTCCTGGTCCGCGCCGATGCTGGCCTTATGGACTTCGGTACAGATCTGATTGATCGTTTTCTTCGTTCGGAAGCCGATTTCGATCAGCGCTTCCCACATTTCAGGCTCCAGCTTCACGGAGGTCCGGCGCTTGCCAATGCGAATATTCCGGCGTGTGCCAGTATAGTGTTTATCATATCCATTGCGTGACACTTGGGACATGGATTCATCCTTTAATTGATAGTCCACTGTCCCGTTATATAGCCATAATGCGAATTTAAGTTCAATAACTCTATATTCACGACTAATATCGTACTCAAGACAACTAAATATATCTTCGTAGTTGTATTCAGTTATTTTTGCTTGCTTCGGCTGGTGTCATCGCTCGTATGGATAAGGCGTGTATGGGTCCGGCCAGTTCTTGTGACAATGCCTCGTTGATCAGACGCTGGCGGGCCAGGCGGCTCATATCCTCGAACACTTCGGCCACCACCTCGACCGCGAAATGGCTCTCCCCCCCTTCTCGGGCACCGGCGTGGCCGGCGTGCAGGTGGGATTGATCCTCAATATCGAGGCGGGCGGGGTTCAGTGCCGCACGCAGTTTTTCTTCGATCGTCGCCGCCATTGACATGAATTTCACTCCATCGGAAAAGTTCCCCGCCGGGGCTATTGAAAGCCGGGGCCGTTGCCAGCATACTCATTTCGTGGCCAGAACCAAGAACGATATACCCGTCTCCAAAACCCGCGTTGATGAAGCGTCCGGGGGTTCGGGCCGTACCTGCGACATGGCCGGTTGCGAGGCCGCCGCCGATCATCGGGCGCCAAAATCAAAAACCAATCTCGACGAGCATTATTGGTTTTGTCTGGAACATGTGGCGGCCTACAACCGCAGCTGGGACTATTTCACCGGCATGGACCAGGACGAGATCGAAAAATTCCGCACCGAGGCGGTGACCGGCCATCGGCCCACATGGAAGCTGGGAGAGCGGGGCTATAAGGCCTGGACGGACGGCCGGGTGCGGGATCATCATGGCTTATTTGACGAGCCGGGCGGCCAGGGCCGGGCAAAAAAATTCGTGCCGCGGCACACCAAACAACAGCGCCGGGATCTGGCCCAATTGGACCTGGATGAAACGGCGAACTTGCAAGACATCAAAATGCGTTATAAGCAACTGGTAAAACGTTTTCACCCCGATGCAAATGGCGGCGATAAACGAGCCGAAGAGCGCTTCAAATCCATTAACGAAGCGTACAGCAATCTGATCTCCTCGGACCTGCCGCAAGGGTAAGGTGCGAGGGTATTATGTTGCGGTAAATCGTTTAACGGCCTATTTAACGCTTCGTTTGACGCCAATTCGCAAGACTATAGCTAAGCGACAGGATTCCCAACCATGAGTTTGATTTCCACAGCCGATGAGACATCGGTTCACCCCATTGACCGCCCCGACATCACGATCAGCGTTCGGGACACGTTCGGCCTGGAAAGCGACATGCAGGTCCCGGCGTTCTCCGAAGGATCGGAGTTGGTGCCAGATCTGGACGCGGCCTATCAGTTCGATCATGAGACGACGATGGCGATCCTCGCCGGCTTTGCCCATAACCGCCGGGTGATGATCCAGGGTTATCACGGCACGGGCAAGTCGACCCATATTGAGCAGGTCGCAGCGCACCTGAACTGGCCCTGTGTCCGGGTCAACCTGGACAGCCACATCAGCCGGATTGATTTGCTGGGCAAGGACGCGATCATATTGCGCGACGGCAAACAGGTGACGGAGTTCCGTGAAGGCATTCTGCCCTGGGCCCTGCAGCATCCCTGTGCCCTGGTGTTTGACGAATATGACGCCGGCCGTCCCGACGTGATGTTCGTGATCCAGCGCATCCTGGAAGTCGATGGTAAAATGACCCTGTTGGATCAGAACCGGGTGATTCGGCCCCACAACAGCTTCCGGCTTTTCTCGACCACCAACACGGTTGGCCTGGGCGATACCACGGGGCTGTATCACGGCACCCAGCAGATCAACCAGGGCCAGATGGACCGTTGGAGCATTGTCACCACCCTGAACTATCTGCCCCACGACGACGAAGTGGGCATCGTTACCGCCAAGGTGCCGGACTGGGCCGATGAAGAGGGCCAGAAAAATATCAACTCCATGGTCTCGGTGGCCGATTTGACCCGCTCGGGCTTCATGAACGGCGATATCTCGACCGTGATGTCGCCGCGCACGGTGATCACCTGGGCCGATAATGCGCGGATCTTCAATGACCTGGCCTTTGCCTTCCGGCTCAGCTTCCTGAACCGTTGTGACGAGATGGAACGGCCGGTGGTGGCGGAATATTATCAGCGCTGCTTTGGTCACGAACTGCCTGAATCCGCGGCCAACATTCAATTGAGCTGACGCCTTGGCCATGATGAAACCGGAAAACCCGGTCGAACCATTCAAGCGTGCCGTTACGGCGGCCGTCCGCGCCATTGCCCGGGACAGCGAATTGTCGGTCAATTTTGGCGCCGAGGGCACCGCCACGGGTGGTGGCCGCAACCGCCTGCCCACGCCAAGCCGGGAATTGGGCCAGGAGGAAGTCGCCCATGTGCGCGGCAGCGGCGATGCCCTGGCCTTGTGGCATCGCCATCACGACAACCGCCTGCATGCCTTGAACCAGCCCAAGGGCGCCACGGCGCGGGCGGTATTCGAGGCGGCGGAACAGGCCCGCGTGGAATCCATTGGCTCCAAGCGCATGATGGGGGTGTCCGATAACCTGGATGCCATGCTGGAAGAGCGCTGCCGGGCCCGGGGCTATGCCTCGGTCAAGGACCCGGGCGAGGCGTTGCTGCCCGAAGTTGTCGCCATGCTGGTGCGCGAACAGCTGACCGGCAAGGAGCCCCCTGCGGCCGCCAAGGCCATGGTGGAGCATATCCGGCCTTGGGTGGAGGAAAAGGCCGGTGATGATCTAAGGAACCTGACCGGTAATATCAGCGATCAAAATGCCTTCGCCAGGATGACCCGCAAGTTGATCGCGGATCTGGATCTGGGCGATGAAGACGGCACCGAATCGGACGATCTGGAAGACAGTCCCGATAACGAAGAAGAGGAAATGGCCGACGGCGAGGGCGAGGGCGGCGAGGGCGAGGCTGACGACGGCGGCGACCCGGAAGGTTCCGACAGTCAGGACGGCTCGGCCGATGGCGATTCGGAAGCCGAATCGGAGATGGAGGCCGAGGATGCGGACGCCATGTCCGGCTCGGAGGAACCGGGACGCGGCCGGCGGCAATGGCGGCCCGGCGATATGCCGCCCGATAACCCCAACGAGCCGCCCTACCGGTTCTTCTCGGATGAGTTTGACGAAATTATCGACGCCGCTGATTTATGCGACGCCGAGGAACTGGGCCGGCTGCGCGCCTATCTTGATCAACAGCTTTCCAACATGCAGGGCGTTGTCGCCCGTCTCGCCAACCGCCTGCAACGGCGCCTGCTGGCAAAACAGAACCGCAGTTGGGAATTTGATCTCGAAGAAGGCATGCTGGATGCGGGCAAATTGTCCCGCGTCGTCACCAATCCCATGTTGCCGCTGTCGTTTAAGATGGAGCGGGACATGGATTTCCGCGACACCGTGGTGACGCTGTTGATCGATAATTCCGGCTCCATGCGCGGACGGCCGATCACCGTTGCGGCGATGAGTGCCGATATTCTAGCGCGCACGCTGGAACGCTGCGGAGTCAAAGTGGAAATCCTCGGCTTCACCACACGCTCGTGGAAAGGCGGCCAATCGCGGGAACAATGGGTCAATGATGAAAAGCCCAAAAACCCCGGCCGCATCAACGACCTTC
>JAYGEA010000211.1:0-6050 GCA_046582635.1 Alphaproteobacteria bacterium | reverse complement strand
AGCCATGGTTGACCCGGTGGGCCCACAGGGACCTCCCACGCTGCTTCGCTCCGCGTAACGCCAAGGCGCTACCCGAAGCAGCGCGGGTCCCTCCCATGGACTACCGGGACAACCCGCAACACCGTGCGCGGCATCAACATCAACCTGCCTGGACTAATTTTGCTCCGCCGTAGACACCGCCGCGGTGATGCATTGTTACTCCGGCAAGCGCTGTATTTTTAATCCGGCGTTGACAATCATGAACCAGTACAGCCATTTTGCAGTCGAAGAAGCTGAAATTATCCAACAATCGACAGCTGTCGATCCGTCTGATTGGCTACTGCATCTCACATCCCCGTCCAACAACACACCTCCTGGAAACGCATTAAATGTCTTCTTCAAATCTCGATGCCGCATCGTTGATCTCATTGTACCGTCGGATGCGGCTCATCCGCCGTTTCGAAGAGCGTACAGCCGAACTTATTGACGCAGGCGAAATTCGCGCCCATGCGCATCTCTATATCGGCGAAGAAGCGGTTGCCGTTGGCGTTTCAGCGGCTCTCGAAACCAGCGATGTCACGACTTCAACCCATCGCGGCCACGGCCATATTCTGGCCAAGGGCGGTGATCCGATGCGCATGTTCGCCGAACTAATGGGCCGCGAAACCGGATACAATAAGGGCCGTGGTGGATCGATGCACATCGCGGATGTCGGACTTGGTATCTTTGGCGCTAACGGCATAGTCGGTGCGGGTGCGCCGATGGCATGTGGCGCCGCGCGGATGTTCAAAAACCGTGGTGAGCCGCATGTTGCGGTCCCATTCTTCGGCGACGGCGCGATGAACCAGGGTGTCTTGCTTGAATCCCTGAACATCGCCGCGATTTGGGACCTACCCGTTGTCTTCGTTTGCGAAAACAATCAATACGCCATCACCTCACCGATTGCTGAAATGTCGCGCGGGTCGCTGGCCGACCGGGCGGCGGCGTTTGGACTGGAAGCCGAAACCGTGGATGGCATGGATGTTGCCGCCGTCCATGAGGCCGCGACACGCGCCGTCACGCGGGCCCGTACCGGCGGGGGTGCGAGTTTCCTCGAATGCAGGACCTACCGTTTTGAGGCGCACAACACGGCGTTGCGCGGTATGGACCTCACCTATCGCACCGCAGAGGAAATCGAAAGCTGGAGAGAACGGGATCCTCTGTCACTCGCGGCACAAAGGCTCGACGCCGAGGATGGTTGGGCATCCGGTGACCGTGCAGCGGTCGACGCAGAAGTCGATGTTGAAATCGAGGGTGCGATCGCACGAGCCGGAAACAGTGCAGTACCGACCGCAGATACCGCATTGGACCATATGTATGCGCAAACCTATCCGGGCTTTCCGGCAGGAGTGTCGGGATGACCCGCGAACTCAGCTTCGTCGAAGCCATGAACGAGGCGTTGACCCAGGAAATGGCGCGCAACGACACCATCGTCATTTTCGGCGAGAACATTCGAGGTCAGGGTCGCGGTGAACTGCGTGGGCTGCAGGACGCCTATGGCGATGACCGGGTGATCGATCTGCCGATATCAGAGGCTGCGATGACCGGCATCGCCACGGGCGCTGCGCTTGCCGGCGCCCGCCCGGTCATCCATTATCAGGTATCCTCGCTGATTTTCCCCGCCTTCGATCAACTCGTCGACCAGGCGGCGAAACTGCCGCTAATGCTGGGTGGGCAAGCGCATGTGGCAGCGACCTATCTGATCATGGGAGCCGGCGCCAGCGGCGGCCGCGCAGGGCAGCATTCCGACAATCCCTACCCTTATCTAATACACGCCGGCATCAAAACCGTGATGCCGTCCACGCCATCGGACGCGAAGGGTCTGCTCGTTACGGCGTTGCGTGAAGACGATCCGGTTGCTTTTTTCGTCCCCGTTCGACTGACAGCGATCCGCGGTCCCGTCGCGGAAAAGCAGTACGTAATCCCGTTGGCGCAAGGCGAGGTCAAACGCAAAGGACGCGATGTCACGGTCGTGGCCGTTGGGCATCTGGTTGGTGAAGCGATCGCCACAGCGGAAGCACTCACCAAGGACAATATTGATGTCGAGGTTTGGGACCCTCGATCCCTCCTGCCCCTCGACCGGGCCGGCCTCGCCGCGACGGTTCAGAAGACGGGCCGGGTCGTCTTGTTTGATGATTCTCATCGCAGCTGTGGATACGCGGCGGAACTATCGAGCATTATCGCGGAAAACTGCTTTCGCGATCTGAAGGCGCCAATAAAGCGGGTTACCCGCGCGGATGTCACGATCCCGTTTGGCCAAGCCATCGAAACCGAGGTTCTGCCCGACCAGCGCCGACTCGAACAAGCTATCCGCGCCGTTGTGGCATGGGAATAGCCTGGCGCCCAAAACAGTCGCGCGCAAATCGCGTCGCAGGAACCGGCTTGATCCGTGATAGACATCGCTCCGAGCGGGGAGCGTCTTCCCAGTCCTATGCTCGAAGCCAGGGACATAGCAGACATCAGCCTAATACCGTTTGATGCTTGAGATGTGCCAACAAGCGACATTGGGCAGCTGATCGATCAGATTGCCTCGCTAACCTCGCTGGATCAAGGCCCGGCAGGGCGGTAAGCTGCGATCAACGCCTGAGTTCCATCATTTGGGAGGTTTGCACCATGAGCGGTTCCGTCGAGACCTTTACCACCATGTGTCCCATGAACTGTCATCCGACCTTGTGCGGCATGCGGGTCGAAGTCCGGGACGGCGAACTGCTCAGCATCAAGGGCGACAAGGATAATCCCGATAGTCAGGGTTTTCTCTGTGTGCGTGGCCAAGCTTCGAAGCAGATAATTGGCAATCCGAAGCGGCTGCTGAAGCCGCTGATCCGCGAGCAGCGTACCGAGGATGCCTGGCGGGAGGCCAGTTGGGACGACGCCCTCGACCTGATCGCGGAACGGAGCCAGGCGGTAGGGCGTGAAGCCACAGCGGTCTGGGGGGGCCACGGCATTGCCGCCAATAGTTACGGGGTCTTCGCCTCTGGGCAGTTACTGGCACGCTTCGCCCATCTGTACGGCTGTCAGAACTGGAACCCGGCGATGATCTGCTGGGGTCTCGGCGGCCTTGGCATTGGCCTGACAGGAGCCCTGAAAACCAACACCAAGGAAGATATGGGGGCGAATGCCGAGCTTATTGTGATGTGGGGCGCAAATCTGGCGAGCCAGCCGAACACCTCCCGCTACCTGGTCGCTGCGAAGAAGCGTGGTGCGAAAATCATCACCATTGATGTCCGGCGAACAGAGGCCGCCGCGCAGTCCGATGAGGTGATGTTGATCCGCCCGGGCTCGGACGCCGCGCTGGCCCTAGCTATGATGCACGTCATCATCAGGGAGGAGTTATTCGACGCGGATTTTGTGGCCGCGCATACCGTCGGCTTCGAACAGCTCTCCGAGCACGTCCGGCCCCTCGATCCCCAATGGGCGGCAGCAGAGACCGGCATCGCGGCTGACACCATTACTGCCCTTGCCCGCGAATATGCCAACATCAAGCCAGCCATGATCGTACTGGGGGGTAGCTCCATCCACAAAGGCCGCAATGGTTGGCAAGCCGCGCGCGCCGTTTCCTGCTTGCCCGCCCTGATCGGCGGCTACGGAACCGCCGGAGGTGGGCTTGGCCCCCGCCACGGCAGCCAGGCCCATGGTGGGGCCTTGTCGAGAACTTCCGTGCTTGTTCCACGTTTGCCGGGAAATTACGTCCCGAACCAGATGACGGAGATCACGGCGGCACTGACGGATGGGCGGGTCCGGGCACTGTTGATGTTTGGCTCCAACATTCTGTCCTCTTTCGCCGATGCTGAGAGTATGGCAGCTGCTCTGGACAGCCTCGACCTGATCGTCTGTCACGAGCTGTTCATGAACGAAACCACGCGGCTTTACGCCGACGTCGTACTGCCTGGTACCGCATGGCTGGAGGACATCGGCTGCAAGGCCACCCATACACATGTCTATCTAGCGGAGCGGATCCTGGAACCGGCCGGAGAAACGCGGCCGATACAGAATGTTCTGAAAGGGTTGGCCGAACGGCTCGGGCTCGAGGATTTCTATCCCTGGGCTTCACAGGAAGACATGCTAGATGCCGTGCTTGATCATCCTTCGACGGGGCATGCCACCGTTGCGTCCCTGCGCGCCAACAGCGGTAATGCGGCACTGAATATCTCCCATGTCGCCTACCCGGAACAAGCGTTCCATACACCCTCCGGCAAGATCGAATTTTATTCCGCCCGCGCCGAAGAGGCCGGCCTTCCACCCCTGCCAATTCAGGAGGCGGATGCGGAAGAGCACGTGGAAGCAGACTATCCTCTCGCACTTTGCCAGGGCCGAACACTAACGCAGTTTCATGCCTTCTACGATCATGGCCGAGCCCTGCCCATGCTGGCCAAGCGGGATCCGGGGCCTGAGCTTTGGATATCACCCATCGACGCCCATGCGAGAAACCTATCCAACGGCGACGGTATCCGCATCTACAACCAACGGGGCACGTTCGAGGCAACGGCCCATGTCACTGACCGGATCCCGGCCCATGTTGTCTGGATGAAGGACGGCGCCCTCGGCCTGAACCGGGTCACCTCCGGCGCACCGGTGGTGCCGGAAGGGGCGCTCGACCTTTTCCCCTTCACTGTGGGCCAGGCAGAATACACCGCGCTGGTGGAGGTGGCGGCCAAGCGTGTGCAAAAATGATGGATGCTTGAAGTCAGGGTAAGAGCGGAAACTGCTGCACAGTCCCATGACCAGCGGTTTGTGCCAACAACAGACTCTTTGGGTTTGCCGTTCGATGAGCCTCATCATGGACCCAGAGGCTAAGGTATATCTTAACGCGACGACAATTCAGAGGTGAATTCAACAATGACCGTTGAGACGGCGAGCCCCGGATATACGCAAGAGCAATATGTTGCCCTAAGCTGCTTGGTTGACGGCGATGGTGGGGAAAGCCGCTTCGAGGACAAGATTATTTCCTATACCTCGAACCTGGGGCCATTACGTCAGACGCCAGCTGTACCGGGGACGGCGATCAGTTTCCATCTGTGTCCGGCGGGCTACGCCTCCGATTTTCGCCCGGCGGTCCGGCGACACGTTATATTGGTCACCAAGGGTGCGATGGAAGTGCGGGCTGGCAGCGGAGAAGTGCGGACTTTCCGCCCTGGGGACGTTTTGGAAACGCTGGATTGCGATGGCAAGGGACACATTGTCCGAGCAGGCGGAAATCAACCCTTCGGCGCTGCTCTGATCGAATTGGAAAATGGTACAGGATGCGAGACAGAGAAGCCCGCGCGGCGCCCGTCGAAACAATCGCTGCCCTTTCTTCGCAACATTACCGGCGATGACGGCCAGTCTCACTTTGAAGACGGCGCACTCCCGTATATCGCCGGTGACGACGGATGCCTGTTCACGGACGATATCGGCATTAAAGCCTTTCAATTCGTCCTCTCAATGGGAGATCTAAGCTTCGATTTCCACAACGCGCCTCAACGCCAAATCGTATTGCCGTTAACCGGCGGTATCGAAGGTGAAAACGGTGATGGCAGCCGCCGGAAGGTCAGGCCCGGAGAAGTCTATTTTGGAGAGGACACCATCGGCTAGGGCCACATCACCCGGGCCTTGGACGGCCAGCTGCGTTTCTCAATATTTGCCCATCTTGTCTGAAACCAACATGTGGTCCCTTCAACGTGCCAGCCGTTTCGCAGCTGCTTGTAATCGGGCCTGGGCGTCATCACTACACCAGATCTCCACCTGCCGCGCCACACGGGCTGACATCTGATCCCTGATATCGGCACATAGTTTCCCAACCCGCATGCGTTTGGATTCTGAAAACGACTCGGGCGCAAGGTCAATCAAATCGTCTAACCGTTTCCGGGCAAAGCCTTCGATATCCGATTTTTCGCCCACCTCGTGAATCAAATTGAGAGCGCGGGCGTCTTCTGCGGTCACCAGCTTGCCAGTGTAAATCAAATCAGAGGCGATGTAATCGCCGGCGACAAAGCGCAGTAGTTGATCGCCAAAGTAAGGGTTTGGTACGCCAAGCAAAATTTCGGGTTTGCCAA
>JAYGEA010000179.1:0-1946 GCA_046582635.1 Alphaproteobacteria bacterium | reverse complement strand
ACATGGCTGATTACACCGAAGGGGACATCGACGACATCATGTGGGCCGTCAACTCAACACCCCGAAAATGACTCGGCTATCGAACGCCCGCCGAGGCTTTCCTCGAAAACCTTCGAATTGCACTTGAGATGTGAATCCAGCCAGTCCCGCATGGCATCGCTGTCCTGGGCGTTCAGGGCCTCGATATAGGTGGTCAGCACATCGTGGGCGGCTTTCTCAAAATCTTGCATTCCTAAATCATCTCTTTCAAATCGGGCGAACCAGAAGGATATCCACCCGGCGGGATTCCAACACCACCCGGCGTTCGAGCAATAACGGGCCATCGCCGCGCATTGTAATCCGATCAAGATATTTGCCAACCACGTAGGTCTCCGTACGGCCGTCCTGCATGGTGCGGAAAACCGTGAAGTTGGTGCGGGCCTGATAATCGCCGGCGCCGGTTTCGCTGATCTGGGAGGGGCCGAGGATATGGCAGTAGGTGTGATCCTCGAATATATTGGCGCTGCCCATGGCCTGGATGCGGTCCGACATCATACCCCGGCCCTGGCAATACATGATGCCCATGGGCAGGCCGGCCTCGAAATTTTCCCGGGTGATGATCTGGTAGATGCCGTCTTCGGTAAAATAGTTCGGCCAGCCCTCCAGGGCGCCGTCATCGATGTCGTGGACATAAGCGGTCAGAAACGCTTCGATCACGTCATTATCTAGCATCTCAATCAAAGCCCATGATGCGGCGGTAGCCGGTCCAGAAGCCGCGAATGGCGGCTTCGGTGGCGCGGCTGCTGTCCGACGAAGCCACCTCCCGTCCGCCCATTTCGGCCAGGCCGGCCCCACCGGGGCTGCCCCTGGTGCCGCGCTGGACGAATTCGTTGATGCAACCGTCTTCCAGCGAGACCAGGCCGGCCGCACCCGTCAGGTTGCCCTGCATGACCCGCATGGCGGTCTGTTCCTCGGTGTCGTCCGCATAGCCCACGTAGTACCAAAACAGCTCTGTCTTATCGACGCCGCGGGGCACGAAGAAACGCACACAGAGTGAGTTCAGGGTGAACTGAATGGCCAGGTTGGGGAAAATGGCCTGTATCGAATGGGTGATGCCGTCGTCGAACTCGTTCCAGGCATCCAGAAGCTGGGGTCCGGCCAGGTTGGAATCGTACTGGGCGGCATGAATATTCTGCTCTTTGTATTCCGCCGCCTCGTCCAGGGTATCTCGCTTGGCGTAGCTGATATGGTGCCACTTGTCCTCGGCCAGGACGATGCCGCCGTCCATGTCCAGGCGGTTGATCTTAAAGGTGGTGTAGAAGGTATGCAGCAAGGTGGCGTGATAGCTGTCCCGCACGTTTTCCGCATACAGCTTCCAATTGTTGTGAATGATCTGACTGTGCATGCCCAGCGGCTTCAGCGGTTTGCCCAGATTGCGGCGGATGAACTTGGACATGGGCTGGCCCAAATAGCTTTCCACGCTGGGGGTTTCCTCCGCGAACGTGCCGAACACCAGACCGCAGAAGGTTTCCACCCGCAGCCGCTCCAAACCATGTTGATCGGGATCAAAATTCTCCGGCAGCCCGCCCTTGCCCCTCAGGCCATTGCGAAAGGCCACGCCGGTCAGCCGCCCGCGCAGATCGTACGACCAGGCATGATAGATGCAGGTCAGCGCCTTGACGTTGCCCTTTTCCTTGAGGCAGACCAGGGCGCCCTTGTGGGCGCAGCGGTTGACCATGGCATGGATGGCGCCGTCCTCGTCGCGGGTGATGACGACGGGAACCTCGCCAACGGTGGAGGTCTTGAAATCACCCGGTTTGGGAATATCGATTTCCAGGCAGAGGAAATTCCATACCGGGCCGCGAAATATGCGCTGTTGTTCCAGGGCCAGGATTTCCCGATCCGCATAAAGCCGGTAGGGAATGCGGGTGACGCCGGGTTCGGGCCAAACCAGTGCTTCGCTCAAT
>JAYGEA010000147.1:0-4045 GCA_046582635.1 Alphaproteobacteria bacterium | reverse complement strand
TCTCCACCATCACGATGCCCTCCGCGATGCCATCGAACGGGCCCGCCACTATGGCGCCATGGCCCGCGACGGCCTGGGCATCTTACCCGACGGCGAGGCCAAACGGGCGCTCATCGATGTGGTCGATTTCTGCATCGAACGGGCTTACTGAACTTGCCGCGGCCCCAACGGGGCGCTATAAGCACCCCTCCCGCCGCCTTGGCGCGCGGGCGCACATGATCGGAGTGTAGCTCAGCCTGGTAGAGCACCGTCTTCGGGAGGCGGGGGTCGGAGGTTCAATTCCTCTCACTCCGACCATTACTTTTTTCCCCTTATATTTCGAGCATTTAATTGGCCTCATCGGCCCTGGAATTTGCTGTTTCCCGTCGTTCCAGCCGGCCGAAGCTTCGTGGAACGGACGGACCCAAACGTCGTTAACGAAATCTTACCATTATACAATTTAACATAATCCAAGAACTGGATGCCTTCGGCGCAATTTGCATTGGATGGAAGCCATGGACCCGCAAACTCAGAGGACCGTGTTGGTTGTTGAAGATGATTCCGTACTGTACCAGGCCATAGAACTGGCCCTGGGCCGGCGCGGTTGGCGTTGCGAGTGGTATGCCTATGCGCCCTCGAACATGGACGAGGTACGGGGGCTGGGCGCGGACGGGGCGCTGATCGATGTCAATCTGCCCGCCGGCAACGGTATTGACCTGGTGGTGCAGATGCAGGCCGAGGGCATCAATATTCCGATCATCGTCATGACCGGCTATATTGATGCGGCGGAAAAGGTGCGGGCCATGGGGCGGGCTAATGTTCAGGTGCTGCTGAAACCTTTCGACCTGCAAAAAATGCGCGAAATGCTGTCCCAGGCCATGGATGCCGCCGCCTGAAGGCGCGGTCAGCCAATCTGGTTTTTCAGTCGGGAGAGCAAGTCATACCGGTCGGCGCGGAAATCGTCTTCCCGCCACTGCTGCTCCAATGCATGCAGTAACTCTCCCACCTCTGGCCCTGGCGACATGCCGGCGGCTATGGCATCGCGGCCGCCGAGGGGAAAACGCGGCGGGTCCGCGTCTTTGATTAGGACAACTTGTTCCGGTGAACCCTGTCGCAGGGCCAGATCCGTGATGGCCTCCGCGCCGTGGTCATAGAGTAACTGGCGCAAGGCGGAACGCGAGATGTCCGGGCCAAAATCCAGGGGCGGCGACATCAGGAACTTCAGGCGGCGGGATTGCTGTTTGGACAGGCGCAGGCGTTCCGCGATGGTATCGGCAGCATTGGTTGCGATGGCGGACAGGCGGCGCAGGGGATCGGCGTCGCAATTGGCCAGGCCTGCCAGATCGAACCCATGGGGCAGGATATGGTGCAACACGCCACTCCGGGCCATGGCTTCCAGGGTCGGTCCGGGGTTGGGCAGAGCCAGGATCTTGAAGGTCTCGTCCCGCACCCGCTCGCCGCTGAGGCCGTTAATGCCCGAGGCGGCCGCGGTGCAGGCGGCAAGGGCCCGCCGGTCCGGCGCGCCGCCGCCAAAGCGGGCCTGAAAGCGGAAAAACCGCAGGATTCGCAGCTTGTCTTCCGCGATCCTTCGGGCCGCATCGCCGACGAAACGGACGCGGCCCGCCGCCAAGTCCGCCCGGCCGCCGACCGGATCAAACACCTGGCCGCCGCTGTCCGCATAGATGGCGTTGATGGTGAAATCCCGCCGGGCCGCGTCCCGGTGCCAATCATCGGTAAAGGCGACGTCCGCGTGGCGGCCGAAGGTTTTCAGATCCACCCGCAGGGTGGTGATTTCGAACAATTGGCCGTGGGTGATGGCGGTGATGGTGCCGTGTTTCAGGCCCGTGGGGATGACCTTGACCCCCGCCGCCTTCAGCACCCGCATATTGTCTTCCGGCGGCTGATCGACCGCGATGTCAAGATCGGCGCTGGGCTGGCCCAGCAGGCCGTCACGAACGCAGCCGCCGACGAAACGCGGCGTTGCCCCCGCCGTGGCCAGGGCCGACAAAACCATGCGAGAGGCGGGTGATGTCAACCAAGCTTGCTGGGCCAGGGTTTGCATCACGGGGACACCATCACGGCATGGTCAGTTGAACTTGCCGGGGACGACCTGGCCGTTTTCCAAATGCGGCGCCAAATATTCACCACCCGCCGGCGCGCCGGTGAAGGCCCAGACGGCGATCAGCGAGGCGCCGGTCAGGGCCAGGCCGATGGAGAACAGCCAATACCACGGCGCCTCGTCAAACGTAGCACCTTGGGCCCGGGCCCGGCGCGTGAAAAAGACGTACAAACCATAGGCGATGAAGGGCAGGAGGAAAGGGACAACGTGGAAGAGGATTTTACGGAGCATGGCTACACCAGATCATGGACGCGGCGGTACAGGTTCATCAACATCCCCGCCGTGGCGCCCCAAATATAAAAATCGCCATAGGGCATGGCGTAATATTGCCGTTGACGGCCGTTGTAATCCCGGCTGTGGCGTTGATGGTTGGCCGGATCAAAGAGGAAATCCAGGGGCACCTCGAAGACTTCCGCGACCTCGAAATCGTCCACGTTGAGATCAAAGCCCAGGCGCACGAAACCCACCACGGGAGTGATATGAAATCCTGTTCCGGTTTCGTAATCATCCAGGTAGCCGGCGATTTCGATATAATCCCGGTGCAGGCCGATCTCTTCCTCCGTCTCGCGCAGGGCGGTGTCGATGACATCCAGGTCGTCCTCTTCCACCCGGCCGCCGGGGAAGCTGACCTGGCCGGCGTGGTGGTGCAGGTGATCCGTGCGCTTGGTCAAGAGCACGGTCAGGCCGGTATTATGTTCGATCAGGGGGACCAGCACGGCGGCCGGTTTCAGGCGTTCCTTTGGGTCCACCCAATCCTGCATGAAGGGATCCAGGTCATGGTCGCCGGTGGACGGCCGCACGTCATCATGACCGTGTGGTTCAGCCAGGGGACGCAGTTTTGATACGATACGATTACGCAAGAGCGGCTCCGCTTCCAAACTCATAATATCGACCCCGGTGGTCCAAGGGGGAAAAAAACGCCGGCGCTCCAAACACCGAATTGGTTTTCATCCCGCTCCATCTCTTCCACGGCCAAATCAACCAGATCATAGAAGATGGCACGGCTGATCAAGGCTTCCAAGCGTCCACGCACATGAACATAGGGCGAAGGTTCCTCGGTGCCCGGGTCGATGGTCATGCGCAGGCCGTGGTCCGGCCCGGCCATGACCTCGTCATCTACGTTGGTACGGAAGGTCAGGACCTGGGCCCGCCCCTGCCCATGAACATCCATGGCAACGGCCTGAAAGGGCGCGTCCTCCACCACAATGGCGTATTTCTCCACCGGGGTGACCAGATAATAGCGCTGGTCTTCGTCGTGGCGCAGGATCGAGGCGAACAGCTTCACCATGCGGTGCCGTTTGATGGGGCTGCCCAAATAATGCCAGGTCCCGTCCCGGGCGATGCGCATGTCCAGATTACCACTGAAATCGGGCTGCCAGCTTTCCACGGGCGGTACCTTGCCCTTGGGCAATTGCGCCGCGATGGCCAGGGGGCCCAGCACGGGATCCAGCACCATATCAGGCATTTGTTTCATCATTCATGATCATACACCACACTGCAAAGTTACCTATCGTGCCGCTAGTGTCCTGGTTCAGGAATACGTCGTGCTTAAGACGGTCATACAAGCCCCTCGGCTAGGAGAGTGGTCCGCCGTGATGCGGGACATCATTAGGACCGCTCGACGACGTCCGAGGGGCTTGTATGACCGCCGAAACGGTCGTTTCTCAGGGCCTCCGGACGGCGTCGGCATCCCTTGACGATGTCCCGCATCGCCGACGGGACGCCTTCCACCCGAAGGACCTGAGAAACGATCCTAAACATGACGTATTTCTGAACCAGGACACTAGCCTCGCGGCGCGGTTACAGCGTTGCAGACGACGCCCCGATGTCAACGGTTCAGGGCGGCAAAACATCCCCCTCGCGCGACTGTGATCACCTGTGGTAAAAGGCCCCAAGGCGGGCGTAGCTCAATGGTAGAGCAGGAGCTTCCCAAGCTTAAGATGAGAG
>JAYGEA010000097.1:0-7396 GCA_046582635.1 Alphaproteobacteria bacterium | reverse complement strand
GCTGCCAATGATAACCTTAGTCGCGCGGAGGCTCTACGCCAATCCATGTTCTCTCTCATTGAAGGCCCCGGATTTGTTGATCCTGAGAGCGGTAAAACAATATTCTCCTATGCCCATCCCATATTCTGGGCACCATTTTCCCTAGTTGGTGATGGTGGAGGCGGCAAAAAAATAGCAAGGTAGGGGCTCGTGATAGAATATCGGCTACCCTGCGGTAGGCCCTAATTCTGTCACAATACGGTCACAACAAGATGCCTGAATGTGCTATAATTCGGGTTCAACCTATAACGTGATGGGAGCCGGGATTTAAAGGATAGGTCGCAGGAAACTGCAAGATTTCTATAGCGGGTATGATTACGAAGTCGTAGCTCAGTTGGTAGAGCACCTGACTTTTAATCAGGTTGTCACTGGTTCGATCCCAGTTGGGCGTACCAATTCCCTCCCTAAATTTGATCGTTCGTCTCATAATTGACATAAGCAGGCGAATCGATTTGACCACCGCAGGCCGGGCTGATCAATATTAAGTGCAAGCCGGCATTCATAATTTTGCCATAACATGACCGGTTCGGGCCGAATTGCAGACAAAAAAAGGGCCCGGAAATCGCAGATTTCCGGGCCAGTCTAACAGGGAGGCTTCACGTCTTGGTAGACGCTAGGCGAACCAGCTCTACACGGGGGGGTGTGAGAGGGTTCACCGAGAATGCTGCATCGCAACATTCTGTTATAAAACTTAGGGATTAGGCGGCAACTTCGCCAATGATAGTTATGCATATTAGATATGCGTCAAACGCATAGCTACACCGGTATTAGAACTGCCACTTTTGAACTTGGTCTTCAAGAAAGTCGCGGAAAACCCCTATTCTTTTAGTGTTTCTCAGTTCTTCGGGATAGACAAAATATGCATCCGTGGTAGGGCCGTCAACGTCCGGTAGGATCCGTTCCAAGGGTCTATCGGGGGTGATCATATAATTGGGCAGGGCGCCGATGCCGACCCCGCTTTCGATCGCCAGCAGCAGGCCATAAATATTGTTGACCTGCAAAATTGTGTCGCGCGGGCGGCCATGGGGTTTGACGCCAACGGTGCGGGGCCAGTTGACATTGCGCAGGGTGGTCGGGGCATGGTCGCCATAGGCGATCAGGCGGCAATCGTCCAAATCGTGCACATCACGGGGGGCGCCATGTTTTACCAGATAGGCTTTCGAGGCATAAAGGTGGGAATGCACCGTGAACAGGCGCTTTTTGATCAGATCGGGCTGGCGCGGTTCGGTGATGCGGATGGCCACGTCCGCCTCGCGCATGCCAAGGTCCAACTCCCGGTCATCGCAGATGATGGACAGGCGGATATCGGGATAGAGTTCCAGAAAATCGTGGGTGCGCGGCGTCAACCAGGTGGAGCCGATGCCGACCGTGGTGGTGATCCGCAGATCACCGGCGGGGACATTCTTGCTGTCGGTCAGGCGGGCCCGCACGGCGGCCAGTTTGTCGAACACCTCGTGGGCGGATTGGAACAGCAGATCGCCGTTCTCGGTCGGCTCCAATCCGCGGGCATGGCGGTGAAACAGCTGCACGCCCAGTTCCTCCTCCAGGGTGGAAATCTGCCGGCTGACGGCGGATTGGCTAAGGTTCAGGTCCTCGCCCGCATGGGTAAAGCTTCCCGCCAGGGCAACCGTGTGAAAAACCCGTAGCTTGTCCCAATCCATGTCTTATTCAGCCGCCCCCCTTGTGAGAATAGCCGCCCCATCGCTGGCTTCGTCATCCAACGCACCCAAATAGCGTTCCACTTCCAGGGCCGCCATGCAGCCGGTGCCGGCGGCGGTCACGGCCTGGCGATAAATCTTGTCCTGAACATCGCCGGCGGCAAAGACCCCGGGGATCTCGGTCGCCGTGCTGTCGGGGGCTGTCAGCAGATAGCCTTCCTCGTCCATGGTCAGCCTGCCCTGGAACAATTCCGTCTGCGGCACGTGTCCGATGGCGACAAAGACGCCGTCCACCGCCAGCTCGCTGACCGCATCGGTTTTCACGTTC
Source organism: Alphaproteobacteria bacterium (assembly GCA_046582635.1). Classification (GTDB taxonomy): domain Bacteria; phylum Pseudomonadota; class Alphaproteobacteria. Next base: position 5,371 of record JAYGEA010000097.1, on the reverse strand, counting down.
CGCACCCGCGCACCGGTAACGCCGGGCGGCATGTCATCGCCCACCACTTCGTCCAGGACATGGTCCCATAACACCTCGATCTTTTCGTGGCGCAGCAGGCGGTCCTGCAGGATTTTTTCCGCCCGCAGGCTGTCCCGGCGATGGATCAAGGTCACCTTGGAGGCGAAATTGGTCAGATACAGCGCTTCCTCCACCGCCGTATTGCCGCCGCCGATGACACAGACCGGCTTGTCGCGATAAAAGAAGCCGTCGCAGGTGGCGCAGGCGGAGACACCGAAGCCTTGATATTTCTGCTCCGAGGGCAGGCCCAGCCATTTAGCCTGAGCGCCGGTGGAAATGACCAGAGCATCCGTCGTATAGCTATCGCCGCTGTCGCCGGTAAGGCTTATGGGCCGGGCGGTCAAATCCAGATCAACGATGATATCGTTGATGATCTCTGTCCCGACGGATTTGGCCTGTTCCTCGAACTGCTCCATCAGCCAGGGCCCCTGGATGACATCGGCAAAGCCCGGGTAGTTTTCCACGTCCGTGGTGATGGTCATCTGACCGCCCGGTTGCAGGCCATGGATCATCATCGGCTTCAACCCGGCGCGGGCGGCATAGATCGCGGCGGTGCAGCCAGCCGGGCCGGAACCCAGGATGATGATACGGCTATGGTGGCTCTGCGGCATGGCGCACTCCTCATACGAACGAAATGTACTGACAGATTGAAGGCCGGAACCTCTCCACGCTATGTATAGCGCCTCTGCCCCGGCTTCAAGTCAGCTCGGCACATTGTCGTCTTTCGCGGCCAACAATTCATTTATCCGCCGGGCGACGACCTCGGCGTCGTTGCGGGGCGCGTAATGCCATTGTTCCAGCACCCCTTGGAAGGGCCGGGTAAAGCCGGCGGCAACCATGCCGGCGTGGAATTCATTGAATTTACGGTTGCCTCCCGACAAGTGCACCACGTGTACCGGTTTTCCGGTGGCGCAGGCCTCGGTGACCATGTTGACCGAATCGCAGGTGACGACAATGCTGTCCGCCAGGCCCAGAAATCCAAAATAGGGGTTGTCGCCCTGGAAATCCCAGACCACGGCCGGCAGGCCGTCCAGTGCGGCGCGCAGGGTTTTGATGTTTTCCGCACCCGTGCGCCGGGATGGGGTGACCGCCAGTCCGGCGCCCTGTTCGAGGCACAGGGCCCGCAACTGGCCGGCCAGGGTGGTGATGATGTCCGGTGTCAGCCGGTAACAGGAATTGCTGCCGCCAATCAACACGGCCACGAGGGGCCGGGGCAGGTGCGCCAGTTTGGCCCGAAAGGCCGCGGCCTCGGCCGCCAGCCGTTGCGGCGTGACGCGATGCAGGGAGGCCAGGGTTTCAACCACGTTTGGCCCAGTCAGGTGATCGTGACGGGGCGGGACAACCAGATCAAAGGCACTGATCCGGGTTTGCGGATTTTGGATATGAACGATGGTGGTTGATCCGCCGCTCCTGCGTTTTGCCCATAATGCGTACGGTACGGCACGTCGGCCGCAGGAAATCAACAGATCAGGCCAGGGCGGGGCGATCCCGTCGCTGTCCGGCCCCAACGCGGCCAGCGGCCAGGGCCACCAACCCGGCGGCAGCCAGGTCCAAGGCGCGCGGGGGTGAACCCGTTTGACCGCATGGGGCACGCCAACCGCCTCCGCCAGGGCAATGGCTTGGTTCTCCATCCCCGCATGGCCAGGCGTCACGACCCAGCAGCTTCGTTCGGGGCCGGCCGCATGAGATGTTGTTGATATATTCGATGACAAGTCGGAACCAATTTGAAATATTGTTGCGTGCGTAATATTATTGCGTGGGCCGCCCTTGGAAGTCGGCGACTTGAATGGAGGATAGCCGTCCCATGGCAAAGGTAAAGCTGGACAGTATTGATCGCCATATTTTGCAGGAGCTGCGCGACGAGGGCCGCATCACCAATGTGGAGCTGGCCCGCCGCGTCGGCATCTCCGCGCCGCCTTGTTTGCGCCGCGTGCGGGCATTGGAGCAGGCCGGCTTGATCCGCGGCTACCATGCCGATCTAAATGGCGAGGATCTTGGTTATGGCTTGGCGGTTTTCGCCTGGATCGGCCTGGATAGTCAACATGAAGACGATCTGTCGTCCTTTGAACGGCGCATGGCAAAGCTGCCCATGATCCGCGAATGTCATATGCTGACCGGCGAAGCCGACTTTATACTGAAAATCGTGGCCCGGGACTGGGATTCCTGGCAGAATTTTCTGACAACGGAATTAATCGCGGCGCCAAACGTCGCATCGGTCAAAACCGCGCCGGTGCTGCGGCGTTCAAAAATTGAATTTGGCGTGCCGCTTGATGGTTTGGGCGTCGCCTGAGATTGACCTGATGTATCGGCACCATTGGATGGCGATGCGGCAAACAACTAAAGGGGAAATAATACCATTTCATTCAAGAAATTGAGTGGTCTGTCCCACCATGAAGCGCCGTTCAGCAATCGAAGGCAAATGACTTAATGTCTAACGCAGCTGAAAAAAATGTCACGAAAGGCCGCATCGCAAAACGGCTGATCCTGGCAATGGTTTTGTCCAGCTCGTTGATTACGGCGGTAACGACGGCTTTTCAGTTGTTCTACGACTACCGTCGCGGCGTGAGCAACATTGAGCGAAGTTTTTTTTGGTCGAATCGAGCTATTTGGATGGCCTGACGAACAGCATGTGGTCCTTCGATGATGCCCAGATAAAGATTTTGATGGCCGGCATGGCCAAACTGCCTGACATGGAATTCATTACCATCAAAGTTGACGGAACGACAAAATGGTCGGTCGGCCAACGGGTATCGGAAAATGTCCTGTCATCCGAATTTCCCATGCAGGTCAGCTATCGGGGCGAACTGTGGACCATTGGCGAACTGACCGTTGTCGCAAGCCTGACGTCGATCTTTGAGCGGTTGGAGCAGGATGTCGTCGTCATATTGGTCAGCAATGGCGTGAAGACTTTCTTCGTCGTGGGTTTTGTCTTCATCGTCTTCCACCGAATGGTAACCCGGCGATTGGGACGCCTTCTGTCGCGCATTAAAAGGTTTTATTTGGAAGCCGCCGCAACTTCCGGGTTGCCAAAAATCCCCACGGCGATGCGGAAGAATCCCGACGAAATCGATGAAATCGGAATTGCCCTGCGTGACATGCAGGGCGATTTGCTTGACACCCATCGTTCCGTACGGGAACGGGAGCATCAACTCAGCCTTGTCACGGATAATCTGCCCGGCTCGGTCATTCATGTGGGGGTGGATCAATGTTACAAGTTCGTCAACAGATGCACCGAGGAATGGCTGGCCCGCCCCGCCCGGGGAATCGTTGGCAGACCGGTTCGCGAAATTCTGGGCGAAGGGCCTTACGGGCAGTTCCGCAGTTATATAGAGGGGGCATTGGCTGGACAGGTTCAGGAATTCGAAGCCACGGTGACCTATCCCGACGGATTGGAACGGGAAATGGAGATCACCTAATGTTCCCCATGTGGGCCTGGATGGCAAAGTGGCCGGATCTTTCGCCCTGGCCTTGGATGTCAGCGAGCGCCATGCCCTGGAAGACCGCTTCAGGCAGAGCCAGAAGATGGAGGCGGTGGGCCAGCTTACGGGCGGCATAGCGCATGAATTCAATAACCTGCTGCAGGTCGTCTCGGGTAATCTCGAACTGCTGGAAATCCACATTCAAAATGATGCCAGCGCGGGCAAGCGGTTTGAGGCCATCCATCGAAATGTCGGTCGTGGCGCAGAGCTGACGGACCGCCTGCTGTCGTTTTCCAGACGCCAGCCCTTGGCACCGCGGCCCGTGGATATCCCGCGCACCCTTGCTGTCATGCAGGGCATGCTGCGCCAGACGTTGGGCGAAACAATAGATGTGGAGATCGCGGCCGACGACGCTACCTGGTCCGCCAAGGTGGACCCTGGGCAGTTGGAAAATGCGCTGCTTAATCTTGCCCTGAATGCCCGCGATGCCATGCCGTTAGGAGGAAAGATCACGTTTTCGGCGGCAAACGTCGAATTTGAAGAACCGGTCGTCGGGGACCGGCGGGCCGGCGAATTTGTCGAAATTTGCGTGCGTGACAGCGGTGGCGGCATGAGCGAAGAGGAAAAGGCGCGCGCCTTTGAACCCTTTTTCACCACCAAGGATGTAGGTAAGGGCACGGGCCTTGGCCTCAGCATGGTCTATGGTTTTGCCCAGCAATCGGGCGGCTTTACCGAAATCGAAAGTGAACCGGGGCAGGGCACTGCCGTACGGCTGTTCCTGCCCCGCGTGGCTCCGTCGATGGAACGCCAATCCGGGGCCGCCCGCCCGCCGCAATCCGGCGGCGGAGCTGAAAAATCGCCTGACGCTCAGGTGGATACGGATCGCAACACGGTTCTTTTGGTGGAGGATGATCCCTATGTCTGCGACGCCTTGCGTGACCAAATTGCCGGTCTTGGTTACAATGTGTTGGTGGCCTCCGACGACAGAGAGGCCCTGTCACAATCCGAGCATGGCCAGCGCATCGATTTGCTGTTCACGGATATTGTCATGCCGGGCGGCCTGAATGGCCTGGAATTGGCCCGGCAATTGCGCGGACGCCTGCCGACGCTGAACGTTATCTACACAACTGGTTACAGCGACGAAATCGTGGCTCAAACAGGCCAATTGGAAGATGGGGCGCTGGTATTGCATAAACCCTATGACGGCGACACCCTGTCGGAGGCATTATCGCGGTCGTTTGGTCATTAGGGGATATATCCCGCGCGCCTGGGTCGTGCTAGGTTGGCCGTTCATCTGCGCGGCATGTGGAATTCTCTATGGTGACGACTGCCAATCCGCCGGATAATTTTCCGGCACGCGAACTGAATGACATTGATGTGAGCGACCCCGCCATCTACCAGGCGGATGCCTGGCGCGAGGTTTTTGCCCGCTTGCGCCGTGAGGCACCGGTGAATTATTGCGCCAACAGCCCCAATGGGCCCTATTGGTGTTTAAGCGGCTATGACGAGATCATGCAGGTGGAATTGGACCACGGTACCTATTCCTCCGCCTCGGTCATGGGTGGTATCCGCATAGATGATCAGCCCCCGGGCGAGGAACTGCCGAATTTCATCCGCATGGACCCGCCCCGCCATACCGCCCAACGCAAGACCGTCGCCCCATCGTGGCGCCGTCTAATTTGCGCAATATGGAAGATCTGATCCGCCAGCGCACGGTCGAAGTGCTGGAAAGCCTGCCTCGCGGCGAGACCTTTGATTGGGTTGATCTGGTGGCCACCGAACTGACCGCCATGATGCTGGCCACTTTGTTCGATTTCCCCTTCGAGGACCGGCGCAAGTTGAGTTTTTGGTCCGACGTGGCCATCGCCGATACCGGCGCGGAGGATGCCGTG
>JAYGEA010000063.1:0-2417 GCA_046582635.1 Alphaproteobacteria bacterium | reverse complement strand
AGCAATACGCAACCTTAAGGCCCGTTACGCTGCTTTGTGTGATGATCATTATGACGCAGATGGTATAGCGGAGCTCTTCTCTGAGGATGCCATTTGGGAAAGCCCGGCCCTAGGTCGTTTTGAGGGGAGGGAGATGATCCGCCAGTCCTTCGCCGTCAGTATGCGCGGGATCACGTCAAAGGGCAAAATGCGGTCAATGACATCGGCCTGGGTATGGACCGAGAAGGTGTTGCCGAGATTGTAGGGCTCCCGCTCGCTATGCTTGGCACGCTTTTGCAATTGCTTCAGGCTGCTGCGCTGCAGCCATTTAACCACGGCCTCGGCCCTCGCCTCGCCCCCGGATTTACCGTCTGGGGACCACCCAACAATTCATCAAAATAGTTTCCCGCGTCATAATCCGACAACAGGCCACGACAAGTCGCCATCACCAACCAAAACAAAATTAACGCCAAGGGCGGCGGGACCAATGCTAACCTAAGACGAGCGGTTTGTAGTTGCTTTACGCTCATAACTTTGAGGCGGCCGACCTGATATGAATTTGCTGTCGGATTAATGGGAGAGACGCGATGACATTGGATCTGCTTATCTGCGGCGGCACGGTGGTTGACGGCTCCGGCGGGCCGAGGTACCGCGCCGATGTAGGCATCCGGGGCGGTCGTATTGTCGAGATCGGGCGCATTCGCGCGCCGGCCGCCCGGACCATGGATGCCGACGGCCTGATCGTCAGCCCGGGCTTTATCGATGGCCATACCCACATGGATGCCCAGGTGGCCTGGGACCCCATTGGCAGTTGCTCGTGCTGGCATGGGGTCACCACGGTACTGATGGGCAATCGCGGCTTTGCCCTGGCCCCCTGCAAACCGGAAGAAAGGGAATGGTTCGCCCGCTGTCTCGAGGCGGTGGAGGATATCCCGACCGAGGCCATGATGGCCGGTATTGATTGGACCTGGGAAACATTTCCCGAGTATCTGGCCAACGTGGAGGCCCTGCCCAAGGCCATGAATTACGGCGCCTACATCGGCCATTCGGCCCTGCGCATGTACACCATGGGGGCCAGGGCCCTGGAAGAAGCGGCCAACGAAGACGACCTCAAGGCCATGGGCGCCGCCGTGCGCGAGGCCTTGCAAGCGGGCGCCATGGGTTTTTCCACCTCGCGCGCCTCCACCCACGTTACCCCCGACGGCAGCCCCGTCGCCAGCCGGATCGCCGATTGGGAAGAGATCGACTATTTGGCTGGGGAAATGGCCAGCCTGAACGCGGGCGTCCTGCAGATCGGCCCCGATGTCTCTTCCGGCCCGGCACAGCGGGCGTTTCTCGACCGCCTGCAAAAGGTCGCCCTCGACAGCGGCCGGCCCATCATGTTCGGCACCATTTCAACCCGCCAGGGGGCCGAGCCGAACCATTGGCAGTACCAGTTGGACTATATCGACGACACGGTGGCCAAGGGCGGGCGCATGTTCGGGCAGACCACCACCCGCTCCATCAATGCCCTGTTTTCGTTCAAGTCATATCTGCCGTTTGACAATTTGCTGGCCTGGAAAGAGGTGCGCGCCCTGCCGCCAGAGGCGCAGAAACAACGCCTGGCCGACCCGGAAGTGCGCCGCCGCCTGGTCGCGGCGGAGGCAGAAATGCGGCCCCGCAGTGATGAATTCCAGGGCGGCGGGGCCGCCACCACCAATCCCATGAAGCCCGACTACGGCAATATCTTCGTTATGCAAGGGGTTGATTGGAACGACCCCACGGTCGCCGAATTGGCGGTGACGGCGGACCAGCACCCGGTGGAAACCATGATGGACCTGGTGCTGGAGAACGACGAGCAGATCTTCATACAGCCCCTGGTCAATGAAGCCCCCGACGATGTCCTTGGACTGTTGCGCCACCCGCGCAATCTGGCCACCTTCTCGGATTCCGGCGCCCATGTCTGTCAGGAGATGGGCTCCTCCCTGCAAACCCATATGTTGAGCTATTGGGTCCGCAACCGGAAGGCCTTCACCTTAGAAGAGGCGGTGCGCATGCTGACCTTCGACAACGCCTCGGCCTGGGAACTGCCCGACCGCGGCCTGCTGCGCACGGGCTACGCCGCCGACATCGTGATCTTCGACGAGGCCAAGATTCAGCCCTGCCTGCCCACGGTGCAAGCAGACCTGCCGGGCGGCGCCCGCCGCCTGGTGCAAAAGGCCCAGGGCATCCAGGCGACCATCGTCAATGGCCGGGTCGCCTTCGAAAATGGCGACAGCACGGGGGATTATCCCGGCCAGGTGATCAAGGGGCCGCTGGCCTAGTGGTTCCCGCTTAACAGAAGAGTCCGTTTATGGATTCCCAAACCGGTGCGCATTTGCGGGTCTAGGGCATGCGCACTGGTATCTCTATCGAAGTCGGTTCTTCCGCCCTCCTTCGTCTCGAAGGCATTGTCGGGG
>JAYGEA010000029.1:0-3572 GCA_046582635.1 Alphaproteobacteria bacterium | reverse complement strand
GGCCAGGCCCGGGAATTAACCCGATCCTGGCCGGCGAAAACCAGGTCTTTACTTGATCTCGACGGTCGCGCCAACGCCTTCGAGCAGCTCCTTGATCTTTTCGGCTTCGTCTTTCGCGATGCCTTCCTTGATCTCTTTCGGAGCCGATTCGACCAGATCCTTGGCCTCTTTCAGGCCCAGGCCGGTGAGCGCCCGGACTTCCTTGATGACATTGATCTTTTTCTCGCCAAACGAGGCCAGAATGACATCAAATTCGGTCTGTTCCTCCGCGGCGGCGCCACCGTCGGCGGGGGCGGCGGCGGCAACGGCAACCGGTGCCGCGGCGGAAACGCCCCATTTGTCTTCCAACAGTTTAGCCAGGTCGGCCGCCTCGATGACGGTCAACGCGGACAGGTCTTCTGCAATCTTCTCTAAATCAGCCATTTTCTCTAGCTCCTCGTTCGAACAGGTATGGAGGCCTATCAAGCCGCCTCATCTTTGGATCCCTGGGCCGACAGCACCCGCGCCAATTGCGAAGCGGGCGCTTGAATAACGCCTGCCAGCTTGGTCGCGGGGGCCTGCAACAGCCTGATCATTTTGCCTCGCAGCTCATCCAGGGACGGCAGGGATGCAAGGGCTTTGATACCATCCACATCCAACTGACTGTCGCCCATGGCGCCGCCAAGAACGACAAGCTTGTCGTTGCCCTTGGCGAAATCGACCGCCACCTTGGCGGGCGCGACCGGATCGTCTGAATAGGCGATCGCCGTCGGCCCGGCGAACAGGTCACTGATCGGGGCATAAGGGGTTCCATCAAGGGCAAGCTTGGTCAGCCGGTTTTTGGTGACCTTAAAAGTAGCGCCAGCCGCCCGCATCCGCCGCCGAAGATCAGAGATCTCGGCAACATTCAAGCCGCTGTAATGGGCAACAACAACCGAAGAGGTATTCGAAAATACCTTGTTCAGTTCCGCTACCGCCTCACGCTTTTGCGCTCGGTCCACTTTTTCGCTCCCTAACGGTGGCCATGCCTGGATGAAGTATCCCTGCACGGCCGGTTGCGGTTTAGATCATGGTGGCCATGCAGCCAGCCATGATCCGGTTAACCTGCCCCAGGGTTCGAACTGGCTCGACGATGGCAGATGGCTATTGCCGTGCATCGCGAATTCCGCGTCTACCCCCGTCTATACAGGTGGTCCCAATAGATCGAACCCTTAGGCAACTTCATATGAAGCAGCGCCTGCAGTCTCGGACAGGATGGAAAGTTTCGAAACCGGTACGGTTCCTGACTTTCCGGCGTTGGGCCGCGTGCTAGGAGCGCGCAGCCAACCTCGTGGTAACTGTGTGTCTCCGGCCCTACGAATTGACCGAAGAGAAATCGATTTTAACGCCGGGTCCCATCGTGGAACTGACGGCAACTTTCTTGACATACGTGCCCTTGGCGCCACTCGGTTTGGCCTTGGTCACCGCATTCAGGAAGGCCCGGACATTGGCTTCCAGGGCATCCTGGGTGAAGCTCGCCTTGCCGACACCGGCGTGAATGACACCGGCTTTTTCCACGCGGAACTCCACCTGGCCGCCTTTTTGCGCCGCGATGGCGCCGGCCAAATCCGGGGTTACCGTGCCCAGTTTCGGGTTCGGCATCAGGCCGCGGGGCCCCAGCACCTTACCCAGACGGCCGACCACGGCCATCATGTCGGGAGTGGCAATGCAGCGGTCGAAGTCTATTTCTCCGGCCTGAATTTTTTCCGCCAGATCTTCGGCACCAACCAGATCGGCGCCCGCTTCCCGGGCTTCGTCCGCCTTGGCGTCCCTGGCGAATACCGCCACGCGCACGGTTTTGCCCGTGCCGTTGGGCAGTTGCACCACGCCGCGCACCATCTGGTCCGCATGGCGGGGATCAACGTTCAGGCTCATGGCCACTTCCACGGTCTCGTCGAACTTGGCGGTGGCGGCATCCTTGACCATTTTGATCGCGGCACTCAATTCGTATTCGGCTTCCCGGTCGATCGCCGCGCGGGCGTCCTTGGTCCGTTTGTTACTTTTTGCCATCCGACTAGCCCTCCACCACGATGCCCATGGACCGGGCCGAACCGGCAATCATCTTGCTGGCCTGATCCAGGTCATTGGCATTCAAATCTACCATTTTCTTCTCCGCGATTTCCCGCACCTGCGCCATGGTGATGGAGCCGGCGACATCGCGGCCCGGCGCCGTGGAACCCTTGGGCAGCCCGGCGGCCTTTTTGATAAAGAAACTGGCCGGCGGCGTTTTGGTAATGAAGCTGAAACTCTTGTCGCCATAGACGGTGATCACGCAAGGGATCGGCATGCCGCCTTCGAGGTTCTGGGTTTCCGCGTTGAAGGCCTTGCAAAAGGTCATGATGTTCACGCCCTGCTGACCCAAGGCCGGGCCCACGGGGGGTGATGGGTTGGCCTGTCCGGCCGGGATCTGCAGCCGGATATAACCGGCGATCTTCTTTGCCATTATCTTGTCCTTCTCACGGTCTGACAATATGTCTGGCGAAAGGCATCAGGCCCTCGCCGAAGGGTGCGTGGTACGGCCATGGCGGGCCTCCCACGCGAGGTAAAAATAGCGCCAATCAGGTTTTTTCGACCTGACCGTATTCCAATTCAACCGGTGTCGCCCGGCCAAAGATTGAGACCGAGACTTTCAGCCGGGCCCGCTCTTCATCGACTTCCTCGACCATGCCGTTGAAGGAGGCGAAGGGACCGTCGCTGACCCGGACCTGCTCTCCCACCTCGAAGGTGATCGACGGTTTCGGCCGCTCGATGCCTTCCTGAACCTGGCGCATGACCCGCTGTGCCTCGGCTTCCGTGATCGGCGAGGGCTTGCCGCCGGTACCAAGGAAGCCGGTCACCTTGGGCGTATCCTTGATCAGATGATAGGCCTCGTCCGAGAGTTCCATGTTGACCAACACGTAGCCCGGAAAAAACTTCCGTACCGTATTGACCTTTTGGCCCCGGCGCATCTGCACCACTTCTTCCGTGGGCACCATGATCTCCAGGATGTCCTCGTCCAGGCCCTGTAGCTCAGCCTGCTCGGTGACGGATGCCGCCACCTTGTTCTCGAAGCCGGAATAGACGTGAACGATATACCAACGCGCCGTCATTTCTTATCAGCCCCCCAGGCCGAGGATCAGTTCAACACCGAAAGTTATGATCTTATCCGCCAGCAGAAAAAAGATCGCCGCGATCGTCGCCATGACGAAAACCATGGCCGTGGTCAGGCCGGTTTCCTTGCGCGACGGCCAGGTCACCTTGGAGGTTTCCTGCCGTACCTGCCTGACAAATTCCGCTGGGCTTGCTTTCGCCATCAATTCATCCGCCTAAACTGCGCCGCTCGTTTAATCTGGCAGGAGTGGAGGGACTCGAACCCACAACCCCCGGTTTTGGAGACCGGTGCTCTGCCAATTGAGCTACACTCCTATAAAGTCCTATTCGTCAATCGATGCGACAACGCCGGCACCGACCGTGCGGCCGCCTTCGCGGATGGCGAAGCGCAGACCCTCGTCCATGGCGATGGGCGCGATTAGCTCCACCGACATCTCGATATTGTCGCCCGGCATCACCATCTC
>JAYGEA010000019.1:0-5293 GCA_046582635.1 Alphaproteobacteria bacterium | reverse complement strand
AATCCCGTCCAACATCACGCTTTTGCCTTTACCTCCAAGATCGCCCGAGCTCAATCCGGTTGAAAACATATGGCAGTTCATGCGCGAAAACTGGCTCTCCAGCCGGATCTTCAAGTCATACGAGGAGATCGTCGCAATATGCTCCGAAGCTTGGAACAAACTGATCGACCAAGCATGGAGAATAATGTCCATCGGCCTCAGGAAATGGGCGCATGAGTACTAATCAATGTCGGTTGGCATTAGTGGTTATGTGAATTAACTAAGTTCCATGCCGCAATGACTTGAGTCAATTTTCTTGGTTCGTTGGTGGGGTGTCCGGCTGTGTTGGCGGCGTGCGAGGCGGTTGTCGACGGCCTCCCTTTCGAAATCCATCGGATTTAGAAATTGGTTTGGTGTGCTTCAGACCTCCAAAAATCTTCGCAACACATTCAACGTCAGCCGCGAAATATTGTTCTCCCCGCCATTCCACGGCAGACAGCCGCAATAGGTGATCGAACCTGTCGAAAATACCTGCCCGCCGTCATCGACCTGGTAATAGATCATGTCGGCGCGGACCAGATCCTTACTGCTTTGGCCGGCCCAGGTGGTGACATGGGTCAGCATTTCCTCCGGCACCAGGATGGTTTCGGGGTCGTGGTTTTCGGACTGCGCCACGATGACGGCGTTCTCCGGCGTGCCCAGGCGATAGTCCGTGCGGTCTAATTCGAAACCCGCGGCACCGCCGCCCGAGAGGCCGAAGTCGCCGATCAGCTCGTCTTCGATACCCTCGAACATCCAGGCCAGCTCGCCCTTGCGGGAGGCTTCCAGGCGGCGGTAGTAGGAGGCGGTGAAATTGCCCTGCGCGGTGAAACCTAGGCCGGCAATGGATTGTGGCGGGCGGCCGTTGCGCCGCCACATGCCGCCATAATTGCCGTCAAAGGCGTTGAAGTATTCACCGGGTTCGGCGGCCCAGGCGCGAATGCCGCCCTCGCCCCGGCGGATCTCGATGGCGCCGGGCTCGCTTTCGTGCAGGGCGACGCGCCAGTAGAATCCGTTGCCGCCCAGATACATCAGGTTGCCCCCCTGGTCGCGAAAGGCCTCGATGGCATCCAGGGTCAGGGCGGTGTGGTATTCGGGGTGGGCGCCGGTGGTCAGCACCTGATAGGGGGCAATCGCGGCGACGCCATCGTCGTGCAATTCCCGGTCGGTGATGATGTCGTAGTCGATGCCTTGCTGGTCCAGCCATGTGAGCAGGTGGGCATCGGCGGGCAGGTGGCGCAGGCCGCTGTCCTCGCCCACGCCCATGGATAGATAGCCGGGCCGCATATTGAACAAGGGGCGCAGGTGGGAGGCATGGCAGATGCCGCTGCCGTCGCCGTGGAAGTTATAGGTGGATAGGCCGTATTCGGGATGCACGGCCGGGTTCCAGGGATAGGCGTCCCATTCGGAAACGCGGGTATGCCAGCTTTCATGATAGGCCGGGCGGGCATAGTTGCCGTAGATCACATAGGTGAAGGTGGAGACCAGGACGCACAGTTTGGCGGTTGGCTTCCCCAGAGGCTGGCAGACGAAAAACGGCATGGCGTCCTCGTGGCCGTCGCACCTGATGCGGGCTACATAGGCGCCCGAGTGCAGATCATCGGGAATGGTGAAACTAAAATCAGTCTCCCAGCCGAAATCATAGATGTCGTCGTCGTGAAAATGTATGGCACCGTAATGTTCGGGCCGATGGCGGAAGGCCATGTCCTCGCCGGTCCAGTTCGACGAGGTCATGGCCCTGGCCGGCAAGTTGACGATTTTGCCATGCAGGCCGTAGGGGCCGGCGTCCTCGATCCGGGTGGTGGAGAAATCCCGCGCGAAATCCCAGTGCGCCAGCAATTCACCCTCGTCGCCATGAATTTTCGGCGCCTCGATCTTGCCATTAAAATGCGCCAAGGTTCCGTCATGGCCGTTGCCCCGCCAATTGCCGCTGCGATCTTCTTTTCGAATGCTGGCGGCAATTACGGGACGGCCGGTTAAGGTCAGATCAGGCATGGTGCTTGTATTTTCGCCGCCATGTCCCGGCTTGACCGGGTCATGGCCAACGGTCAGGGCGCCGGTGGCGCCGTCGTAAATCAGCCAGACCCGGTACCAGGTTCGCGTCTTCAACGGACTGCCGACGCTGACGATTGTGTCGCAAACCCGCCCGGCGATGGCGCCGGTTTCATCCAGTATCAGGGCGATCTCGCCGCAGGAAAGGATGGCCTGTTCGCCCTTGTCGGGTAGGGTCGGCCATATGGTGGCGCTGAGGCGGAAGCTGCGCACGGATTTTGGCAGGTCAGCATCGGCGATGGCGTACGAGCCGCCATGAATGCCCTGGATGCGGGAAGGATAGCTGCCCTCCATCGCGGACGGCACCTCTCGTTCGATCATGCCGGGACCGGCGGGATTCGGGTCGGCGGAGATGGAGCGATAGAGGGCTGCGGTGAAGGGTTCGGCCGAAATGGAACTGACCTTGAAATTAATCACATCGCCCGCCCGGCCGGACAGGCGGTCGCCGTAGCCAATCAATGGTATCACGAAGGAAACTCCTGATGAGGTGGCACCAAGGCAAGGATAAACCCTATGGCCCCGCATGGCCATCGCAGGGGGAGTGATTTATGCTGGGATTTATGGTGGCGGAAAAGATGATGAGGAATGCCCGATGATCGATCTCTACACCTCGCCCACGCCGAACGGCTGGAAGGTGGCCATTGCGCTGGAAGAGCTGGAACTGCCCTACGAGATCCATGTGCTGGTTTTGAGCGAAGGGGGGCAGCATGAAGACTGGTTCAAGAAAATGAACCCCAACAGCCGCATTCCCGTGATCGTCGATCGGGCGGTGGACGATCTGACGATCTTTGAATCCGGCGCCATCCTGATTTACCTGGCGGATAAAACCGGCCGCCTGTTGCCCACGGATATCAAGGGGCGCATGGCGGTCATGCAATGGCTGATGTTTCAGATGTCCGCCATCGGCCCCATGCAGGGCCAGGCCGTCTCGTTCGAGCGATACTTCCCCGAGGACGTGCCGGCGGCCAGGAAACGCTATCACAACGAAACCCGCCGCCTGTACCAGGTGCTGGACGGCCACCTTGCGGACAAGCAATGGCTGGCGGGGGATTACTCCATCGCCGATATCGCCAACTGGTCCTGGCTGCGCAGTCACAAATGGGCCCGGGTACCCACCGAGGGTCTGGAACATCTGGAACGCTGGATGGATGCCGTGGCGGCACGGCCGGGCAGCCAGCGCGGGGTACTGGTGCCGCCCTCACCGGGCAAGGCGGAACTGGTGGCCAAGGGCGGCGCCCAAATCGTAACAACCTAAGAGGTAAATCCGTGAGTGAATTCGTTGACTACAAGATGGAGAATGGCATCGCCACACTGACCATGGACGACGGCAAGGCCAATGCCTGGGGCGTTGCCATGACGGCGGCGCTGTCGGAAGGTCTGGACCGGGCCGGCAAGGAGGCGGACGTGGTCGTCATCACCGGCCGGCCTGGATTGTTGTGCGGCGGTTTTGATCTGAAAGTCATTCGCGGTCCGGCGGAAGGCGTTCGGGAGATGGTCACCGCGGGGGCGGAGCTGGCCCTGAAGACGTATATGCACCCCCAACCGGTGATCATGGCCTGCACCGGCCATGCGGTCGCGGCCGGCGCCTTATTTTTGTTGGCGGCGGATTACCGCATCGGGGTGTCCGGCGACTTCAAGATCGGCCTGAACGAAACCTCTATCGGTCTCAGCCTGCCCACTTGGGGCCTGGAGCTGACCCGCGACCGCCTGGACAACCGCATGCTGAACCGGGCCACCATGGGCGCGGAATTGTTTTCCCCGGAGCGGGCGGCGGAGGTTGGGTATCTGACGAGGCGGTATTGCCCGACGACTTTCAGGCCCGCGTGGCGGCGGTGGCGGCGGACTATCAAAAACTGGACCGGGACGGCTATGCCACCGTAAAGCAGCGGTTGCGCAGAGCGCGCACAACTTTGGTCCGCGACGGCCTGGCCGCCGAAATGGCCGGCAGATAAATCAGCAGAAAGTTTTGGGGAGTAGAGACAATGGAAGCAGGCGTATTTTTGGCCCTTGGCGAAAACACCGACCCCCTGGTCGCGGCGGAAGCCGCCCGGGCTATTGAAGAGCGGGGCTTTCACGCCATTTGGGTGCCCGAACATGTGGTGTTGTTCGATGCCTATGACTCGAAATATCCCTATTCCCCCGACGGCAAGATCGGCGGTTTCGGCAAGGGCATGATGGAACCGTTTACCGCCCTGACCTACCTCGCCGCCCACACATCCACCGTACGCCTGGGCACCTCCATCTGCCTGGTGGCCCAACGCAACCCCGTCTACATCGCCAAGCAGGTCGCCGATCTGGATCATCTGTCCGGCGGGCGGGTCAATTTCGGCATCGGCCTGGGCTGGCTGCGGGAAGAGTTCGAGGCGCTGCAGGTGCCGTTCGAAAAACGCGGCCAGCGCGCCAACGAACATATCGCCGTAATGAAATCCCTGTGGTGCGAGGAGACCTCTCAGTACGACGGCGAACTCTACACCCTGCCCCCTACCACCATGTACCCCAAACCCGTGCAAACGCCCCATCCGCCGATCTTCGTGGGCGGCGAGGGCGATGCCGCCCTGCGCCGGGTGGCGGATCTGGCCCAAGG
Source organism: Alphaproteobacteria bacterium (assembly GCA_046582635.1). Lineage (GTDB taxonomy): Bacteria > Pseudomonadota > Alphaproteobacteria. Next base: position 639 of record JAYGEA010000019.1, on the reverse strand, counting down.
CTGGTTGGGTGCCGGTGTCGATGCGGAGCAGATCGGCGAACGCATCGCCACCCTGCATGGGTTCCTGGCCGAGCGCGGCCGCCGGCCCGAAGAGGTCAAGATCTATACCCTACCCAATCGCCGCCCCAACGCCGATCGCTGCCGCCGCCTGGAAGATGCCGGTGTGGAACAGGTCATTCACATGGCACCCCTGCGCGAGATTGGCGAGACCAAGGCGGCGTTGAACGACTACGCGGCAATGGTATTTTCATAAGCCTTGTAATCACCTTTATCCCGTCACCGTCCCGCCATGATTGGTGAACAATTATTGCTCCCAGCAGGGACATGAATTTGCTCCCAGCAGGGACATCAATTTGATCCCAACAGGGGTATATGTCTTTGCCTGAATGGCCGGAAATCGGCAGTGATGAAAAAGTGAACATGTAATTAGTGGAAATAATGGATTCTTTTACCAAATTAACACTAAGATCATTATGGTAAATTCAGGTATTATGGAAATGCCGAATCAGTAGTTAACAAAGTGTTCATAAAGAACAACAGGAAGACGCCGACAGAAGAGCTGATGAAGATCTGGAGAGAACTTGGAGATATTTATTCGTAGTTGAAACCTGAGGAGAAATAACTCTCATGTATACGTTT
>JAYGEA010000338.1:0-7343 GCA_046582635.1 Alphaproteobacteria bacterium | reverse complement strand
TAACGCATGATCTCCGCCACGCCGCGGGTCATCAGGGCGGCGCGGGCATTGTCGCCCAGGCCCTTGCCCTCGACAATGCCGCAGGCAATGGCCAGGACGTTCTTCACCGCGCCGCCGATCTGAGCGCCGATGACATCATCTGTCCAATAAGGCCGGAAATGCGGTTGCCCCACGGCTGCCACGATGTCGGCGCCCAGGGCTTCGTTGGCGCAGGCCAGGGTCACGGCGGTGGGCAGGCCCTTGGCCACTTCGATGGCAAACGTGGGGCCGGACAGAACGGCCACCGGGGCCTCTGGCAGGGTTTCCGCCAGCACCTCGCTCATCAGGGCGTGGCTGCCTTTCTCGATACCCTTGGCACAGACCACCACGGGGATGCCGGGCCGCAGATGCGGTGCCAGTTCCGCCGTGATGGGGCGGAGGAACTGCGCCGGGGTGACCAGCAAGACCAGTTCGGCCCGTCCGGCCTCGGCCAAATCCGATGTCGCATGCAGTTCGGCATGCAAGGGCACACCGTCCAGATACAGGCTGTTGACATGCGCGGCATTGATCGAGGCGACCACCTCTTCCTCGCGGGCCCAAATTTGCGTCGTCCGCCCCGCCGCCGCCAGCATCTGCGCCAGCGCCGTGCCCCAGGCCCCGCCGCCGATGACACTAATTCTATCCATGCCCATTTATCACTAAATCCAGGCGCGGGGGCAATGATATACTCCAGGCCGCCGACAAAACAGGAGCGCCCCCATGAACCAGGAAATGACCTAGAAACGCCAGCCAACGGCCGAACAGATCCGCGACCTGCGCGACCACCCCCGCAAGGGCCCGATCCAGATGATCAATTTGTTGAAGTTCCGCGAGCGGGCGCACTACAAGCCGGGCGAGGTTGACGTCGCCGAGGTCTCCGGCGAGGTGGCCTACCGGCGCTACGGCAAGCTGGTGGGCCGGATCGTCGCCGGCCTGGGCGGGCGCATCATCTGGTCCGGCACGCCGGAAGTGGTGGCCATCGGCGACGATGAAGACTTATGGGATGGGGCGGTGATCGTGGAATACCCCTCCCGCGAGGCGTTTCTGACCATGATCTCCATGCCGGAATATCAAGCCGCCCACGTGCATCGGGAAGCCGGACTGGACCACCAAAAACTGATCGAATGCCGTCCGGGAGGCGAGGCGATATCTTAGGCGACAGCCAGTGATCCTGGTTTGCCGCAGAGCAGTGGGTCACGCCGGCAATGACGAAAGAAGTGAATGGATGTTATCCTGCCTCGGATTTCACGCCCTGGCGCACACAATAAAAATTAACCTGCCAGCAGTAGGCTTGGCCCATTGCTCCGCGGCAAGCAATGCCTCAACCGGCTTCGTCAGGCAGGAGAAATGAATGAAACGTCTACTTACGGCTTTGGTCGCTTTACTTGGCTTGTCAGCCTGTAACGGCGCCACGCTTGGCACTGGCTTCAGTATCTCGTCCCCGTTTAATGAACATGAATCTTATGGCGTGGCGCGCGGCGGGGCCCATAACGGTGTTGATATTGCGACCAGGGTTGGCACGCCAATTATTGCGGCCGCTGACGGTGTTGTGGCAAATACTGGAAATTACCATCGGCAAACCGAATCTTGTGGTAACGAAATCACCTTGTTCCATCCGAAATTATCAAATGACAAACACGAATTCGAAACGCGGTATTGTCACATGTCGGACCTTCTATTTGAACGCGGCGACGTCATAAAGCGCGGCGATGTCATTGGGTATGTTGGGCAAACCGGTTCGTCCGGATCAACCACCCATGTTCATTTCGTGACCCGCGTATATTCCGGGAATTATATTGACACCGGCGGAGAGGTTCGCCGGCAGTTTGATCCCGAGAAATACGTTGTCGGCTGCTATGACCCCAACATCCAATACTCTAAAACGAAGACCGAGTTCACCTGGCCGGCGCATTGTAAAAATTAACAACGCTGGTTAATCAGGCACCCGGTCAAACCAAGGTTGGGCCGCTTCCAACTGCGCGGCCAGGCGGAACAGGGCCGCTTCATCCCCGAACGGGGCGCCAAAATGGATGCCCACGGGCAGGCCGTCGGCCGAGGTGTGCAGGGGCACGGTCATGGCCGGGCAGCCGGTGTTATTGTAAAACGGCGTGATGGCGATCTCGTCCTCGAACAGGGCGTGCCAATAATGTTCCAGATCGCTGTCCTGCATGTCGATGGCGCCCAAGGGCAGGGGCGGGTGGCGCAAGGTGGATGACAGGATCAAATCATAGTCCTGGAAAAACGCCGCCATCTGCCGGCTGCCCTGGTGCAGGTTCAAAACGGCGGCGGCATAATCGCCGGCGGTGGCGCGGGTGCCCTCTTGGGCCAGGGCCCAGGTGACGGGCTCCACATCCTGGCCGCTGGGCTGCCGCCCCAGGGCCTCGCAGCGCAGGCGGACGGCGGTCCAGACATTGCCGGCGATAATCGTGCGGGTGGCGGCGATGAGGCCGCCGACGTCAAGCTTCGGCGCCGCCGGCTCTACGTGATGGCCCAGCTCCGCGCACAGCTTGGCCGCATCTTCGGTACCCTTGATGCAGTCCGGGTCCAGGGGCCTGCCATCAAAACCATTCGTCATCAGGGCAATGCGCAGTTGCCCCGGATCGGCGCCGACCTCTTCGATAAAGGGCCGGGCGGGGGCCGGGGCGGCGTAGGGGTCGCCCGGCGCGGGGCCGTGGGTGCAGTCCATCATGCGGGCGGAATCGCGCACCGAGCGGCTGACCACATGGCTGGTGGACATACCGCTCCAGCCCTCGCCCACGTCCGGGCCGGCGGGATTGCGGCCCCGGGTCGGCTTGACCCCGAACAAGCCGCAATTGGCGGCGGGAATGCGGATGGAGCCGCCGCCGTCCGTGGCGTGCGCCATGGGCAGAACGCCCGCCGCCACCGCCGCCGACGACCCGCCCGACGATCCGCCAGCGGAATGATTGTGGTTCCAGGGGTTCGGCGTCGGGCCATGCAGGGTTGGCTCGGTGGTGGCGTTCAGGCCCATTTCCGGCGTGTTGGTACGGCCCATGATGACCAGCCCGGCGGCCTTGCAGCGTTCGGTATAGGTGGCGTCGTGGTCCGGCACGAAATCGGCCCACAAGCGGCTGCCGGAGGTGCAGGGCTGGCCCGCGTCAAAGGCGCCCAGGTCCTTCAACAGATAGGGCACGCCCTTGAAGGGGCCGTCCGCGGGCACGGTCGCGCGGGCGCCGTCGTATTGCTGGTGGACAATGACATTCAGCTCCGGGTTGACCGCCTCGGCCCGGGCGATGGCGCTCTCCAACACCTCTTGGGCGGTCAGCTCGCCCTTGGCCATGGCCTCGGCCAGGGCGGTGGCGTCCAGTTTTCGGTATTCGTCGAACGAAATCATTTTTCCCTCCCAGTTTCCATAAAGCTTACGGGTTTCGCGCGGTGCGCGCCAGTTGCGGTTGTTCGCCGCTGTAGCGGGCCCGGGGGCGGATCAGCTCCGGGCGGGCGTATTGCTCCTGGGCATTGGCGATCCAGCCGGCGCAGCGGCCAATGGCGAAAATTCCCATGGGGGCGTCCACGGGCAGGCCCAGGCTGCGTTGCAGCATGACCAGGGAAAAATCCACATTGGGCGCCAGGCCGGTATTGGCCACGGCCGCATCGGCCAGCCCAACGGCCATGTCCAGGGCCGGGTTGCTGCCCAGGGACCCCGCCAGCAGGCGGCGCAGGGCGGTGTAGCAGGGATCGCCTTCGGGATAAAGAATATGGCCGAAACCGGGCAGCCTTTCACCCCGGCGCAGGCGCGCGGCCACCGCCGCCCCTGGGCTGTCGGCCCGGGCTACTTCGTCAAACAAGGCCGCCACCCGTGCCGTCTGGCCGCCGTGCCGGGGCCCTTGCAAGGCCGCCAGACCGGCGATCACGGCGCCGTAGGGCGTGGCCCGGGTGGAGGCGACGCAGCGCACCGTGAAGGTGGAGGCGTTCAATTCATGATCGGCGCACAGCACCAGGGCGGCGCGGATCAACTTGGCGGCCGCCGGCCCGCCGCCCCAACTGGCGGCCAACTGGGCATGAATGGGCTCGATCGACGGCGCCTTTACGGTAAAGCCGGCGGTGAGCAGACGCAGCAAGCCGGCCCCGGTCCGCGCCACGGCGTCGGCCGCAAGATTGTAGGCCGCCAGGTCCTGTTCGGCGGCCAGGGGCAACAGCGCCTGGCACCGGGTGATGCCGGACAGGGGCGAGGCAAAGGGGCCGATATGGGGCGCTGGATTGGCGAAGGGGTCCTGGGCGCCGCATTGCCACAACAGCCCCGCGACCGATTCCAGGCTGGAGCCGCGGGCCAGTTCCTTCACATCCCGGCCCCGGTAATACAATTCCCCGTCGGCGATCAGGGTAATGGCGGACTCCAGCACCGGGGCGCCGTGGCTCAGGACCGCTCCGGCGATTGTTTCGGAACCGGTATCGGCGGTTTTCCGCGACCGCAGGGCGCGCACGTCATCGGCCCGGTAGAGCCGGCTGCGGCTGCCCTCCACCGCATCCGAGCGCACCAGCCCCCGGCTGACGTAGGCGTACAAGGTGGCCCGCGAAACGTTCAGTTCGGCGGCGGCTTCCCGGGCCGTCAGATAAGGCTGGGTCATATTTTCCTCATTATTGATTTTTTGAATCAATATTGACGATAATTGATTGCCTTATACATATAACGCCAACGGAAGCTTTATCCAAGCAGGAGAATAATGCTGATGAATACCGCAAGCCCTGAAAACACCGGTCTGGACGGCATCGTCGCGGCGGAAACAATGTTGAGCCAGGTGGACGGCCGCGCCGGGCGGCTGATCGTCCGGGGCCGGGATATCGAGGAGATTGCCGGTACCCACGATTTCGCCGACATGGCCGCGCTGTTGTGGGACGGCCTGACACCCGAGGCCCTGTCCCCAGGCGAGATCCGCCGGGAATTGGGCCGGGCCCGCCAGGCGGCCGCCCACCTGTTGCCGAATTTGTTGCCCGCCGCCGCCGGATTGCCCCCTATCGAGGGCTTGCGCGCCGGCCTGGCGTTGCTGTCCGATGCGGTTTGCGATCATCATCTGATATGCGCCGCCGTGCCGGTCTTCACCGCCGCCCTGTGGCGCCAAAAACAGGGCCAGGGTCCCATCGCGCCAAACCCCGATCATGGTCAAGCCGAGGATTTTCTGGCCATGTTACGGGGCGACGCCGCCAATACAGCTACCGACACCGGCGACACTGCCGCCGCCAAAGCCCTGGAAACCTATCAGGTCACCGTGGCCGATCACGGCCTGAACGCCTCCACCTTCACGGCCCGGGTCGTGGCCTCCACCAGGGCCTGTATTGGATATGCTGGACGAAATCGGCGAACCGGACGGCGTGCGGCCCTGGCTGGACAAACAATTCGCTGCCCAGAACAGGCTGATGGGCTTCGGCCATCGCATCTACCGCACCCGGGACCCCCGCGCCGATGTCCTGAAAGGCGTGGTCGCGGAGCTGCGCAATGATGGTGGGAGCAGCGAAAACCGCATTGCCCTGGCGGAGGCGGTGGAGACCGCCATCCTGGCGCAATTGGCCGCCCGTTACCCGGACAGACCCCTGGACACCAATGTGGAATTCTACACCGCCCTGGCCCTGGAAGCCGTCGGGCTGCCGCGGGAATTGTTCACCCTGGCCTTTGCCATGGGCCGGGTATTGGGCTGGACGGCGCATATATTCGAGCAGGAGCAGTCCGGCCGCCTGATCCGCCCGGCCTCCCGCTACACCGGCCTCCTGCCCGACGGCCGCATGGCGACCGCCATAGCGGGTTAACGTGGCGGGTTAGACCAGTTCGACGCCAACCGATTCTTGCAGGCGTTCAAGATTGTCGCCCAAGTCGCCGCGGGCTAGGAGTCCCAATGGCACCAGCAGGCGGTGGACGCCCATCTCCCGATAGGTTTCCAGGCTGGCCATGCCGTCGGCGAAATCCCGCCACAGGGTGGTGATTTCAATGGAGCCTGGGTCGCGGCCGGCGGCGGCGGCCCTCTCGCGCAGCTGGCCCAACAGGCCAGCCAGTTCGTCATGGCTTTTGGGAAATGCGAACCAGCCGTCGCCCATGGCCACCGTGCGGCGCAGGGCGGCCTCGCTGTGGCCGCCGATGATGATGGGCGGGCCCGACGGCGCGTGGGGCAGCGGATAGCTCTTGAAGCCGGACCAGTTCAGATAGTCGCTTTGATGTTCGACCTCCACGCCGGACCAGACTTTTGTCACCGCCCGCAGATAATCGTCAAAGCGCCGGCCCCGGCCTGCGAACGGCACCCCCATGGCGATGAACTCTTCCGCCAGCCAGCCGACGCCGAGGCCCAGCAAAACCCGCCCCTTGGACAGATGGTCCAGGCTGGCCACCTGTTTGGCGAACAGCAGCGGATTGGATTGAGGCAACAAATTGATACCGGTGCCCAGACGCAGGGTCGTGGTATGGGCCGCGACATGGGACAAGGCGATCAGTGGGTCGATGAAATGGGTCTCCGGCGGCACGCCGATCCGGCCGGAAGAGTTAAAGGGATAGGCGGAGGCATAGTCACGGGGGATCATCACATGCTCCCCGGTCCAAACGGATTCAAAGCCCATTTCCTCGACCCGCTTCATCAGGGGCAGCAAGGTGTCGGGCGCATCCACCTGCGCCATGTTGATGCCGAACAGACCGATTTTCATCCCCCGCGCCTCAGCCCAGCAGTTCCCGGCAGGCCTTGGTGATCGAGGCCTCGGTTAGACCATAATGCTCGCGCACCTTGGCCGTGGGGCCGACAATGGCGAATTCGTCGGGCAGGGCGACCAGGCGCATGGCCGTGGGTTGCTCCTGGGCCAACAGCTCCGCCACGGCGCCGCCCAGGCCGCCGCTGGCGCGATGTTCTTCCGCCGTCACGATGGCGCCGGTTTCCGCCGCCGCGCGAAGCACCGCATCCCGGTCCAGCGGCTTGATGGTGTGCATGTTCAAAACCCGCACGCCAACGCCGCTCGCCGCCAAGGCATCCGCCGTGGCCAGGGCCGGGGCCACCATGCAACCGGCCGCGATCACCGTGATATCACCGCCCGGACGCAGCTGTTCCGCCTTGCCGATCTGGAAATCGGCCTCAATCGCGGTCACGTTCGGTTCGGCGAACTTGCCGCCCAGGCGGATGTAACAGGGCCCGTCCAGTCGCTCGGTGGCCAGGGCCGCGTGCCAGGTCTGCCGGGCATCCGCCGGCACGATCACCGTCATGTTCGGCATGGCGCGCATGATGGCCAGGTCCTCCACCGCATGATGGGTGCCCCCGGCCATGGCCAGCACGATACCGCCGCAGGCCGCCCCGATCACCACGCGCTGATTGGCATAGGCCACATCGTTGCGCAGCTGCTCC
>JAYGEA010000239.1:0-12478 GCA_046582635.1 Alphaproteobacteria bacterium | reverse complement strand
TTCCAGCCAGCGTTCGTAATAGCTGATGGAAAGATAATCCACCGGGGCAATCCGCTCCATGGCATGACGGAATTCATCCAGATTAAAATGCCCGCCCGCCAGGCCGACGCGGGCCAGGGCCAGGGCCTTGCCTTCCCAGTCGTGATGAAAGACCGGCTCGTTTTCCTCGCGCTCGATAGGGCCATAGCCATGCACGCCGCCCATGTCATGAATGCCGTTCATGGGCCCAATACCGGATTTAGGGCTCGTGTGACGCCAATCATCGAATCCCGCGTCACCAGGGCCTGCAGTTCGTCTTCGATCATATCATCAGTGCCGGCGGGACGTTCGGGCAGCACCATATAGCGCAGCTCCGCATTGCTGTCCCAGACCCGCACTTCGGCCCCGTCAGCAATGTCCGTACCAAACTCCGCCAGCACGCCGCGCGGATCGGATGCGGCGCGGGCCCGGTAGGGCGCTGATTTGTACCATACGGGCGGCAGGCCCAAGGTTGCCCAGGGGAAGCAGGAACATAGCGTGCAGACCACCACGTTATGGATAGCGCTGGTGTTCTCCACCACCACCATGTCCTCGCCCTGCACCGCTTCATAGCCCATTTCGACGATTGCGGCGCTGGCGTCGGACAGCAGCCGCGCCTTGAAGGCCGGGTCGGTCCAGGCGCGCACCACGACAGCGGCGCCGTTCTGCGGGCCCAGGCGGTTTTCGAACAGATCAATGATTTGGTCGATCGCCGGCGCCTCGACCAGGCCCTTTTCCAGCAGCAGTGATTCCAGTGCCCTGACGCGCAGTGCGACGTCGTTGTGGGCATTGTTGTCAGATGTCATCTCGGCTCCTTTGCTTGATGGACGCCAAAGCCTATCATGGCTACCAATCAGGATCAGCCTGAAAACTGTCCCGCAGGACGGCCTTGCCCGCGTCGCTTTGCCAGGACGCTTCGATGCCGTTCAGGATCAGGGTACGGATCTCCGGAACGGTGAAACCGAAAACCTCGTGCAACACGGTATATTCGTCCGTCAGGCTGTTATGAAACATGCCCGGATCGTCGGTGTTCACGGTCAGCATCAGACCGGCATCCCAAAATTGCCGCACCGGATGATCTTCGATCCTGGCGATGGAGCCCGTGGCCACGTTCGAGAGCGGACAAAGCTCGATCGGCACCCCCCGTTCCGCCAACAGCGCCATGACGTCGGGGTCCCGGATGGCGGCAATACCGTGGCCGATGCGGTCCACGCCCAGGGTTTCCACCGCGCCGCGTATGCTTTCGGGCCCCGCCGTCTCGCCGGCATGGGCCGATGTGCGCAGGCCCAGATCGCGGGCGGCCTGATACACCGGCGCAAACGGCTCGGGCGGGTACAGATGCTCCGAACCGCCGATGCCGATGCCGATGATGCCGCAATCCATTACCTCCGCCACCTTGGCCAGGGTGTCCCGGGCCTGTTCCGGGCCGTGATCGCGCACCAGGTCGGCGATCAGCCAGACCTCGACCGCCGGCACCTTGTCCAATCCCTCGCGGATGGCGCGGGCCAGACCTTGCGGTTCCAGGGCTTGGTCGAGAAACCGGGTCGGGGAAAAAAACACCTCCGCATAGCGAATATTCTGCGCCGCCAGATCCCAGGCCATGGCCTCGGCGATAAAGGTGAAATCCTCGTAGGAACGGATAAAGCCGTTCTTCCAGATCCAGGCGGCGATGAAATCGGGGAAGTCCTTGTAGCTCAGCCGTTGGCGCAGATCATCCTGGCTGGAGATATCCCCATCGCCGCCATACTTCCGGATCAGCCGGTACAGGGCCGGCAGGGGAATGGCGCCTTCCAGATGCAGGTGCAATTCCACCTTTGGCAGGGCATCAATCCAGGCCCATAAGTCGTCCGCCATTTTTTCCCGGTCTTCCTTCTGCTAAGCTAGGTTCAAACAATACCTTGGAGGAACGAGCATATGAAATTCGGCGTGTTTTATGAACTGCAATTACCCAAGCCCTGGAAAGAGGGCGGCGAGCATCAGCTGTTTCAGGAGGCTTTGGAGCAGATCGTCCTGGCCGACAAACTGGGCATCGATCATGCCTGGGCCGTGGAGCATCATTTTCTGGACGAATATTCCCACTGCTCCGCGCCGGAGGTGTTCCTGGCCGCCGCCGCCGGGATGACCAAGAATATACGCCTGGGCCACGGCATCAAACAGGTGATCCCGAACTACAACCACCCCGCCCGCACGGCGGAGGCCCTCGCCACCCTGGATCTGGTGTCCAACCGCCGGGTCGATTTCGGCATTGGCGAGGGCGCGACGCGATTGGAATTGGGCGGCTTTGGTATTCCGGCCCGGCAGAAACGGGCCATGGCCATCGAATCCGCCGAACAGATCGCCAATATGATGACCATGACACCCTATCCCGGCTATGAGAGCGAGAGCTTCTCCATGCCCTGCCGCAATGTGCTGCCGAAACCGTTGCAGACGCCCCATCCGCCCATGTGGATGGCCTGCACCAACCGCGACACCATCAAGGTCGCCGCCTCCCTGGGCGTGGGCGCCCTGGCGTTTTCCTTCCTGGACCGGGAGGAGGCCAAGGCCTGGGCCGACATCTACTACGGCATCATCAAGTCAGAGCAATGCGTGCCCATCGGCCACAGCGTCAACGCCAACATCGCCATCGTCTCAAACTTCTCCCTGCATCATGACCGGGAGGAGGCGATCCGCCGGGGGCAGTTGAATTTCGAATTCTTCGGCTATGCCATGCATGCCCTGGTGGCCAAGGATACGGTGCCGGGGCGGACGGACATATGGGGCGAATATATCGCCCAGCACGGCACCACGGCCGAGGATCTGATCGCCACGGTGCAGCGCAGCCGCACCCATGTATCCGGCATTGGCACGCCGGATGATCTATCCAGTCATATTGCCGATTTCGAAGCGGCCGGGGTGGATCAGATCATCCTGTTGCAGCAGGCCGGCAACAATCCCCATTCCGAGATCTGCGAATCCCTGGAACTCTTTGGGGCTGAGGTCCAGCCCCGCTTCAAGCCGCGGCAAGCCGAGAAACAGGCCGCCAAGGAAAAGGACCTCGCCCCCTATATCGAGGCGGCCCTGGCGCGAAAGCAATATATGAAACCCCTGGCGGATCATGAAATCCCTGTTGTAAAGGCCTCGGTCAAACAGGTTCAGGCAGCGGGCATTGCTGCGGACACAAAGTGAGAGCAGACGTGAGAGCAGGGGCGCGGGGATGAAAATTACAATTCTCGATGACTATTTCGATACGCTGCGCACCCTGCCCTGCTTTGCCCGCTTGTGCCAACGGCTGGACGGCCACGACGTCACCATCTGGAACGACCATGTTCAGGACGTGGACGTCCTGGCCAACCGCCTGGCGGAAACTGAAGTTCTGGTGCTGTTTCGGGAGCGGACCAAAATTCGCACGCCGTTGCTGGAGCGGCTGGCGAACCTGAAGCTGATCAGCCAACGCAGCGTCTATCCCCATATCGATGTGGAGACGTGTACCAAGTTGGGCATCATCCTCTCGTCGGACCAACACGCGGGCACGCCCTCCTATGCCACGGCCGAGCTGACCTGGGGCCTGATCCTGGCGGCCATGCGGGATATTCCCGGTCAAATGGCGTCCATCCGGGCCGGAAACTGGCAAAGGGGCGTTGGCGGCACCTTGCGCGGCAAAACCTTGGGCATCTACGGCTATGGCCGCATCGGCAAGGAAATCGCCAAGTATGGCGAAACATTCGCCATGAATGTGCTGATCTGGGCCAGCGAAACGTCGCGGCAATGGGCGGCGGCGGACGGCCATGTGGTGGCGAAAAGTCGAGAGGCGTTCTTTGCCGAATGCGACGTGCTGTCCCTGCATATCCGTCTCTACGATGCGACCCGCGGCATCGTCGGGGCAGATGATCTGGCGCGGATGAAGCCGACCGCCCTGTTGGTCAACACCTCCCGCGCGCCGTTGATCGCGCCGGGCGCCCTGGTCGCGGCGTTACGGGCCGGCCGGCCCGGCATGGCGGCGGTGGATGTTTACGAGGATGAACCGTTGCGGGATACCGATCACCCCCTGTTGGCCATGGACAACGTCTTCCCCACGCCCCACATCGGCTATGTCACCCGGGAGGAGTACGAGTTGCAGTTCACCGAGATCTTTGATCAGATTATTGCCTACGCCGACGGCGCGCCCATTAATGTCATCAACCCGGAGGTCCTTGCATGACCAGACCCATGGAAGGCGTCTGCGTGCTGGACCTGGCAACCTTTATCGCCGCCCCCTTCACGGCGACCATTCTGGGCGAATTCGGGGCCGAGGTAATCAAGGTCGAACAGCCGGGGATGGGCGATCCAATGCGCCAATTCGGCACCAAGACGGAAATTGACGACAGCAGCCTGGCCTGGTTGAGCGAGGCGCGGAACAAACATTCCATCACCTTGAATTTGAAGGCACCGGAGGGCGCGGCGCTGTTCAAGCGCCTGGTCGCCGAGGCGGACGTGGTCTGCGAAAACTTCCGCCCCGGCACCCTTACCAAATGGGGCCTGGGTTACGATGTTCTGCGCGCCATCAATCCCAAACTGGTATTGCTGCAGGTCAGCGGCTATGGCCAGGACGGCCCTTACCGTGACCGCCCAGGTTTCGCCCGCATCGCCCATGCGGTGGGCGGCCTGACCTACCTGGCCGGCATGCCGGGAGAGGCGCCGGTGACGCCGGGCTCCACATCATTGGCCGACTACATCTCGGGCCTGTTTGGCGCCATCGGCATTCTTATGGCCCTGCGCGCGGTGGAACAGACCGGCCAGGGCCAGGCCGTCGATATCGCCCTGTTCGAGACCATATTCAGGGTGCTTGATGAAATCGCCCCCGCTTACGCGCGCCACGGCACCGTGCGCGGGCGCGAGGGCCTGGGCACCCGCAACGTCTGCCCCCATGGCCATTTCCCCACCAAGGACGGCGGCTGGGTCGCCATCGCGTGCACGTCCGACAAGATCTGGCAGCGCATGGCGCGGAATGTTCTGGAGCGGCCGGATCTGGGCGACAGCCATCCGACAACGGCCGACAGAGTTGCCGATCGCCCCTTGATCGACGGCGCCGTCAGCGGCTTCACCACCGCGTATTCAACCAAGGATGTGGTCGATATTTGCAGCCGGGGCGAAGTGCCCTGTTCCGCAATCAATTCAATCGCCGATATTTTTGAGGATCCGCAGTTCGAATCGCGCGGTACCTTGCAGCGCATCCAGCATGCCTTGCTGGGCGAGATCGTTATTCCCGATGTATTGCCGCGCCTGACGGCCACACCCGGCGCCATTGACGGCCTGGGCCCCCGGCTGGGTGATTGGAATGACAAAGTCTATGGTGAACGCCTTGGCATCGGCGCCGACGAGATGGACAAACTGCGCCGGGACGGCATCATTTAGGGGCCGCGACACCTTGTAGCACCTCGTTAACCCTCTCGCCGCTTGCCAGGACGCAGAGGCTATGCTACGAAACGCCGCGCCTTACGAAAGGGCTGTCGGAGAGGATAGTTTATCGTAAGTTTCCGCACATGATTTCAAGGGCTTAGGCCCAGACTTAAATGAACGCATCAGGCATTCTTGCCGCCGCATTCTTGCCGCCATGGGGACCCCGCAAACGTGTCAGCCGAAACAAGCGTCGTAACCGGCATCGCAGGACGGTACGCCACCGCCCTGTTTGAACTTGCGCGCGACAGCGGCGCGCTGGACCAGGTCGCGACGGACGTCGCCGGTCTGGGTGGCATGATTGACCAATCAGACGATCTGAACCGCCTGCTGCGCAGCCCCGTCATTGCCGCGGAAGATCAGGGTAAGGGCATGGCCGCCGTCATGGACAAGGCCGGCGTCACCGAGCTGGTGGCCAATTTTGTCGCCGTCGTGGCGCAAAACCGCCGCCTGTTCGCCCTGCGCGACATGGTCAATGATTTCCGCACCTTGCTGGCGGCCCATCGCGGCGAAGTGGTGGCCCAGGTGACCTCCGCCAAGAGCCTGAATGATGAACAACTGGCCAAGATCAAGGCCCAATTGACGTCTTCCATGAAGACGGACGTACAAGTTGAAACGGCAGTGGATGAGCGTCTTTTGGGCGGCATGATCGTCAAGGTCGGCTCCCGCCAGGTAGATTCATCCCTGCGAACGAAAATACAAAATCTCAGATTTGCCATGAGGGGAGTTGAGTAATGGATCTGCGCGCCGCGGAAATTTCCGCCATCCTAAAGGAGCAGATCGCCAACTTCGGCACGGAAGCCGAAGTCTCGGAAGTTGGCCAGGTACTGTCGGTTGGTGACGGTATCGCCCGCGTTTACGGTTTGGACCAGGTCCAGGCCGGCGAAATGGTCGAATTCCCCGGCGGCATCAAGGGTATGGCGTTGAACCTGGAAAGCGACAATGTCGGCGTCGTGATTTTCGGCTCGGATGCCTCCATCAAGGAAGGCGACACGGTCAAGCGGACCGGCGATATCGTCGATGTACCCGTGGGCAAGGGCCTGCTGGGCCGGGTGGTGGATGCCTTGGGCAACCCCATCGACGGCAAGGGTCCCATTGAATCCGACGAACGCCGCCTGGTCGAGGTTAAGGCGCCGGGCATTATCCCGCGCAAATCGGTGCATGAACCCATGCAGACCGGCCTGAAGGCGCTGGATGCCCTGGTCCCCGTGGGCCGCGGCCAGCGTGAATTGATCATCGGCGACCGCCAGACCGGCAAGACCGCCGTGGCCATCGATACCTTCATCAATCAGAAGGAAATCAACCAGGGCGACGACGAGAGCAAGAAGTTGTATTGCATCTACGTCGCCGTGGGCCAGAAGCGCTCTTCCGTGGCGCAGATCGTCAAGACGTTGGAAGATAACGGCGCCATGGAATATTCCATCGTTGTTGCCGCCACCGCGTCCGAGCCTGCGCCGCTGCAGTTCCTCGCACCCTACGCCGGCTGCACAATGGGCGAATATTTCCGCGACAACGGCATGCATGCGGTCATCGTCTATGACGATTTGACCAAACAGGCCGTGGCTTACCGGCAGATGTCCCTGTTGCTGCGCCGCCCACCCGGCCGCGAAGCGTATCCGGGCGATGTCTTCTATCTTCATTCCCGCCTGCTGGAACGCGCCGCCAAAATGAACGAGGACAATGGCCTTGGTTCGCTGACCGCGCTGCCGATTATCGAGACCCAGGCCAACGACGTCTCGGCCTACATTCCCACCAACGTGATTTCCATCACCGACGGCCAGATTTTTCTGGAGACGGATCTGTTCTACAAGGGCGTCCGCCCGGCCATCAACGTCGGCCTGTCAGTCTCCCGCGTGGGTTCCGCCGCCCAAGTCAAGGCCATGAAAAAGGTCGCCGGCACCATTAAGCTGGATTTGGCCCAGTATCGCGAGATGGAGGCCTTTGCCCAGTTCGGCTCCGACCTGGATGCCTCGACCCAGCAATTGCTGAAACGCGGCGTGCGCCTGACCGAGTTGCTGAAACAGAAGCAGTACGTGCCCATGCCGGTCGAGGAACAGGTGGTGTCCATCTTCGCCGGCGTGCGTGGCTATCTGGACAGCATCGAAGTAAATCAGATCGGCCGGTTCGAACAGGAATTGCTCAGCGATATTCGCGCCAACAAGCCGGAAATCCTGTCATCCATCAAGGAAAGCGGCGATTTGTCCGGTGAATTGGAAAAGCAATTGTCCGAGCACGTCGAAGCCTTCGCCAAGAAGTTCGCCTAGGTAATTGATAGACGGAATGAGTAAGGGCGCGCCCTTTACCTTCTAGGGAAATTCATGGCAAACCTGAAAGAACTGAAAAACCGGATCACCTCCGTCACCTCGACGCAGAAGATCACCAAGGCCATGCAGATGGTGGCCGCGGCAAAGTTGCGCCGGGCCCAGGAAGCGGCCGAGAATTCGCGCCCCTATGCCCAGCGCATGGAGCGGATGATCGCCTCCGTCGCCGCCAATCTGCCCAGCCTGGATACAGCACCACCCCTGGTGGTCGGCACCGGCAAGGACGATGTGCATTTGCTGCTGGTGGTGACGGCGGAGCGTGGCCTGTGCGGCGCCTTTAACACCAATATCATCCGCGCCGTGCAAAAAAAGACCCGCGCCCTGCGGGACGCCGGAAAAACGGTGAAACTGTTCTGCGTCGGCCGCAAGGGCCAGGAAGGCCTGCGGCGGGATTTCGGCGACCTGATCGTTGAATACATCACCTTGCGCGATGTGAAACAGATGTCGTTTGCCGATATCCGGCCCATCGCGGAAAAGCTGTCGCAAATGTTCACGGACGGCGAGTTCGACGTTTGCACCCTGTATTTCAACGCCTTCAAATCCGTCATCAGCCAAGTGGTGACCGACCAGCAGTTGATCCCGGTGAAGTTGCCGGATGCGGACGCTGAAATAGATGAAGATGCCGACGATCTGGGCGGTGCTATTTACGAATACGAGCCGGAAGAGGACGATCTGCTGGGTGTTTTGGTGCCGAGGAATATTTCGGTGCAGATTTACCGCTCGCTGCTGGAAAGCGGTGCCGCGGAACAAGCGGCGCGCATGACCTCCATGGATAATGCGACGCGCAACGCCGGCGACATGATTGACAGCCTGACATTGACCTACAACCGCACCCGTCAGGCCATCATCACCAAGGAATTGATTGAAATCGTGTCTGGTGCAGAGGCTTTGTAGCCTGGCCCCATGATATTTGTGACGACAATAGTTACGGACAGTCCAAGGGAAATTCGAACATGACCAGCAATCTTGTGGGACGGGTTCACCAAGTCATCGGCGCCGTGGTTGACGTGCAGTTTGAAAAAGAACTGCCGGCCATTCTCTCCGCTCTGGAAATCAAGCAGGAGGGCCGTACGCTGGTCCTCGAAGTGGCACAGCATCTGGGCGAATCCGCCGTGCGTACCATCGCCATGGACACCACGGAAGGTTTGGTCCGCGGCCAGGAAGTAACCGCCACGGGCCAGGCCATCACCGTCCCCGTGGGCGCCGCCACCCTGGGCCGGATCATGAATGTCGTGGGCGAGCCGGTGGACGAACGCGGCCCCATCTCCCGGGACCAAGTGCGCGGCATCCATCAGGAAGCCCCGGCGTTCACGGAACAATCCACGGAAACTGAAATCCTGGCCACCGGCATCAAGGTGGTTGATCTGCTGGCGCCTTATGTGAGGGGCGGCAAGATCGGCCTGTTCGGCGGCGCCGGCGTGGGCAAGACCGTGATTATCATGGAATTGATCAACAACATCGCCAACGCGCACGGTGGTTACTCGGTGTTCGCCGGTGTCGGCGAGCGCACCCGCGAAGGCAACGATCTGTACTATGAAATGATTGAATCCGGCGTGATCAACTTGGACGGCGAATCCAAGGCGTCCCTGGTCTATGGCCAGATGAACGAGCCTCCCGGCGCCCGCGCCCGTGTCGGCCTGACCGGTCTGACCGTGGCCGAGCAGTTCCGCGATGAAGGCCGCGACGTGCTGTTCTTTGTCGATAATATTTTCCGCTTCACCCAGGCCGGCTCGGAAGTCTCCGCCCTGCTGGGCCGCATGCCCTCCGCCGTGGGCTATCAGCCCACCCTGGCGACGGACATGGGCACCTTGCAGGAGCGCATTACCACCACCACCAAGGGCTCCATCACCTCCGTGCAGGCAATTTATGTCCCGGCCGATGATTTGACCGATCCCGCGCCCGCCACCTCGTTCGCCCATCTGGACGCCACCACGGTGCTGTCCCGGGCGATCTCGGAAATGGGTATCTACCCGGCCGTGGATCCGCTGGACAGCACATCGCGCATTCTCGATCCCCGCATCCTGGGTCAGGAGCATTATGACATCGCCCGCCAGGTGCAGGAGATCCTGCAGCAGTACAAGGCCCTGCAGGACATCATCGCCATTCTGGGCATGGACGAATTGTCGGAAGATGACCGCCTGACCGTGTCCCGGGCGCGGAAGATCCAACGCTTCCTGAGCCAGCCGTTCCACGTGGCGGAAATTTTCACCAACACGCCCGGTGTGTTCGTGCAGCTGGAAGACACCATTCGCGGCTTCAAGGAAATCTGCGAGGGCCAGCACGACGAATTGCCCGAACAGGCCTTCCTGATGGTCGGCACCATCGAGGAAGCTGTCGAAAAAGCCAAGAGAATGGCGGCTGAGGCGGCTTAACAATGGCGGATAAATGATGGCGGACAAACTCGCATTCGAACTGGTCTCCCCCGACCGCCTGTTAATGGCGGTGGAAGCCGATAGCGTGGCCATGCCGGGCATGGAAGGCGATTTCGGCGTTTTGCCGGGGCACGCCCCCTTGATGTCCGCCCTGCGCGCCGGCGTAATCCAGGTTGAAGGCGGCAGTGAAGGTCCCGACCGGATCTACATCGCGGGCGGTTTCGCCGAAGTGGCCGCGGACCGCCTGACGGTTTTGGCGGAGGAGGCCATTGTCGTGGACGACATGGACCGGGCCGACCTCGAACAACGTGTCGCGGAAGCCAATGACGAGTTGTCCGGCGCGGAAGAAGGCGAAGACCGCCGCCTGGCCGAAGGCAAGGTTGGCGTTTTGCAGGAATTGCTGGGCGCTGCCCGCTAGGAAACGGGCCGTCCCATTGGAAAGGAAGCCCGCCCGATAATGCCGAGGCGGGCTTTTCCAATTGTAAGATAGAGAAATGGAAACAAGACCATGAATGTACGCCGGGGACGCAATTTTTTACAGACGCCGGGACCCACCAATATCCCCGACCGGGTTCTGCGCGCCATGCATCAGCCGGCCTGGGAATATTCCGGCCCCGATTTTGTCGAACTGGCCCGGCAAACCCTGATGGACATCCGGCCCATTTTCAAGACCGATGGCGAGGTGTTCATTTATGCCTCCAACGGCCACGGCGGCTGGGAAGCGGCCCTGGCCAATATCCTGGCGCCGGGCGACAAGGTGTTGGTGCCCGAGACCGGCGTCTTCTCCTTTGCCTGGGCCGACATGGCTCAGCGCATGGGCCTCGAATTCGACACCATCCCCAACGACTGGCGCCATGGTATCGACCCCAACAAGGTGGAAGCGGCCCTGCGCGCCGACACAAAGGGTGCCTACCGCGCCGTCTTGATGATCCATACGGAAACCGCCACCGGGGTAACCTCGGATATCCAGGCCGTGCGCCAGGCCATGGACGCCGCCCGGCATGAGGCATTATTGGTGGTCGATGTCATTGCCTCGCTGGCCTGTACCGACTTCCGCATGGACGAATGGGGCGTGGATGTGGCCGTGGGCGGCAGCCAGAAAGGCCTGATGTGCCCGCCGGGCCTGGGCTTTAACGCCGTCAACGACCGCGCCAAGGCGGCTGGCTCCAACGCCGGTGCCCCGCGCAGCTATTGGGACTGGCGGACCAGGGAAATGAACAAGAACCCCGAGGCCTACCGCTGGTTCGCCGGCACCGCGCCCGAGCATATGATTTTCGCCCTGCGCGAGGCCCTGGACATGCTGGCCGAAGAGGGCCTGGAGGGCGCCTTTGCCCGCCACCGCCGCCTGGGCGATGCCACCCGCGCCGCCGTGGATGCCTGGGGCACGGGCGGGGTCATGGAAATCAACGCCGTGGTGCCCGAGGAACGGGCGGAGTCCATCACCACCATCCGCATGGGCGACAATTTCGAGATCAAACCGTTCCAACACATCCTGCGGGAAAAGTTCAACGTTGCGGTAGGCGGCGGCCTGGGCGCCCTGGACGGCAAGTCCTTCCGCATCGGCCACATGGGCGACATCAACGAACCCATGATCCTAGGCACCCTTGCCAGCGTCGAGGCGGTCTTCGACATCCTCGGCCTGCCCCACGGCAAAGGCGCCCTGTCGGCCGCCATCGCCTCCCTGGCGGCGGCGCATAAGCAATAGCGATAATTCGTGGCCCTATTCTGCGCCACCTTACCTTTCGATCCAGTTCCCATAAGCCCAAGAATTATGATGACTTGACCGTTTTTTCCCCACTTTAAAGGGGGAAAGAGCGGCTCATGTCACCCTAATTCGCTCTCTCCGGATTTTCAAAGTAAAAGAAACAAGACCAGACCCCTCGCTGTAGGCAAACCATCTCAGTTGGTCGCTAGAATCTGCCGTCCATCCACAGTGATTTGTGCGTTCTGAACCCTGCCGTAATACCTGCGGGCAAGGTAAGACATCTCAGTATCAAGATATCTCTTCAGTTCCTTGAGTGAGACTTTGCCGTCTCCATTGCCATAGGGTTTCTTATCACCGTCTCCGGACATAGACTTGAGGAAGTATTTGGTGAACAGACTCTGGGACCCATCCTTCTCCCATGACGCAACTTGATTGGCAGCGCCAGCAGAAATTACCGTCAGTCTATCGGGAATGTTCGGCATAGTTGGTTGGACTGAAATGCCCGAGGTTCTGATGGACAGATATCCACTATGACTTTGACCCGAGAAACACGCTTCCAGAATGACGGTTATGGAGATCGCCGGGAGTTTGCCAAGATTTCGATAGAGTTGCTTCAGGGGATATTCTGTCAGTTGCACCGTCTCACTATC
>JAYGEA010000208.1:0-15351 GCA_046582635.1 Alphaproteobacteria bacterium | reverse complement strand
AGCGAAATCGCCTTTTTCGGTGCCCAGAACCTGCAGCACATTGGCGAACCGGTTCGAGGCCGCCTCCAGATCCCCAAAGCTGTGTTCTTCCGCACTTTCGCCGTCCGTGGCTACGGCGATCAGCGCCGTTTTGTCCGCATTCGCAGCCTGTTTCGACAACACGTCGAAAGCAAAATTGAAATCCTCGGGGATATCCAACCTAAAATCTGCCCGCGCCGCCTCGTAGTCGAATGTCCCAGCACCTGCACTCATGAGCCCGGGTCTCCTCGTTTCTGTTGCATTTCTGATGTCAGGGTAATCCGCTCGGGCTTCGCGGGCAACAATATCGGCTCATGAATTCAGCATTTGGAGGGTCGATTCGAACGACCACCAAGCAGATCCTCAATCAGGCAATATTGGGCAGGCCGGCGCCGATGTCGATGTAGGTGAACCTGTCGGCCAGATTTTCCAGCAGATCCGCGCCATATTTGCTGGTCGACTGCATGGGTTTGGTCCCGAAAGTAATACCAAAGAACTGCATTGGCTTGTCCGTAATATTTGGTAGCACGGGCAATGACAGGGTATGAAGAACATTGCCTGTACTGCTTGTGTTGGGATCGGGCGTCGCCATGTAGGAGCCACAGGGCGTGTTGACCATGGCCAAAAGCCGGCCGCCGCGTACCTCCCGGTCCTCGGGCGGGACAAGGTTAACAAAGTTCAATCCGGTCAGTTCGACGCCAAAAATTTCCAGATAGGACGTTCCCACCAAACGGAATCGGGCTTCGTCGGGCGATATCACCTCAAGCACCATGACCCGCGGCAAAATCCGGGAAATCTCTTTCAGTTTGACGTTGCTCCGCCTCGGCAACAGTTGATCGCCGCGCCATCGCCGCCAGGCTGCCGCGAATTCCACCAGCTCATCAGGCAGCCAATGCAGATCATCAAGGGTTATTGGGTCGTTCTTATCCGTCAATTTCCATCCAAACGAAAACGCTGGAAACGCCTGTCTTGCCCAATATTAGTCATTTTTCATGCTCGCGTCATGTCCGTGCAAAGTGATGTGACATGATCTTTGCCTTGATCTTTGCAATTGTCCTATGATCTCGGGCAGTGAAAACTGGTGTGGAAAAACAAACAATGGGAGCGACGTCATGAGCCCGAACAATTCAGGTAGACCATCGCGGCCCGGCGAACGCTACCGCCCCCGTCCCCTGGTCACGCCCGGCGGCGGCGTGGCGCCAGTCGGGCATCGCGGGGCTCGGGCGGGGGCCTCCGGCAAGAAGGAAATATTCTGCGCCTTTGGCGTGGACGTGGATGCAGTGGCCGGTTGGCTGGGATCATACGGCGGCGAGGACAGCCCGTGTGATATCAGCCGGGGCCTGTTCGCCGGCGAGGTGGGCGTGCCACGGCTGGTTAATCTATTCGACCGTTATGACATCCAGACAACCTGGTTCATCCCCGGCCATTCCATCGAGACCTTCCCCGATCAATGCAAACTGGTGGTCGATGCGGGCCACGAGATCGGCATGCACGGCTATTCCCACGAGAACCCCATTGCCATGACGCCGGAACAGGAAATCGCCGTGCTGGACAAATGCATCGGTCTGATCGAACGCATCGCGGGCCGGCGGCCCACCGGCTATGTGGCGCCGTGGTGGGAGTTCAGCCCGGTCACCAACGAGCTGCTGCTGGCGCGCGGCATCAAATACGACCACAGTTTGATGAACGATGATTTCCACCCCTTCTATGTCCGCGTCGGCGACAGCTGGACGCCGATTGATTACGCCAAGCATCCCGACGAATGGATGACGCCGCTAGTGCGCGGCCAGGAAACGGATCTGATCGATATCCCCGGCAGCTGGTATCTGGACGATCTGCCGCCCATGATGTTCATCAAGTCGGCGCCAAACAGTTTTGGTTTCGTCAATCCCCGCGATATCGAGGAATTGTGGAAGGACCAGTTCGACTGGGTCTATCGGGAATACGACTACGCCGTGTTCACCATGACCATCCACCCGGATGTCTCGGGCCGGCCGCAGGTATTGTTGATGCTGGAGCGGATGATTGAATACATCACCTCTCACACCGGGGTGAAATTCACCACTTTCGATGCCATCGCCGATGATTTCGCCCAACGCTGCCCACGCCAATCGACGGGTGCGGGTGCGGACGCGTCGACGCCGGCCTAGACTCAATGTGCTCTTTGTGCGGCGTTTTGGGCGGACGGGGCCACTGGACCGAAAGTGCGGCCGCGCCCGAGGCCTTCGCCACCCGGGCCGAGGCCCATACCCGGGCCCGCGAGCGGCAGCAACGCACCCGTCTGGTCAACCGGGTGCTGGACCATTACGGCCTGCGCCTGGGCGATTGGTCGGCGGGCGGGCACATGCTGCGGGGACGGACGGGACGGACGGCGCTGGTCAATAACCTGTCCGAGATGTGGGCGGCGGCGGACGATCTGGCCCGGGGGGATGTCGATCCTCTGGATCCCGCGTTGCTGCGTCATCTGGCGGCGCGCTGAAGATGGGCGAATATGGCGAACAGACCCCGGTCAATATCATCACCGGCTTTCTAGGCAGCGGCAAGACGACCCTGTTGAGGGATCTGCTGGCCGCGCCCGAATTGTCCGACACGGCCGTCCTGATCAATGAATTCGGCGCCGTGGGGCTGGATCATGAATTGCTCCAGAACGTCGCCGAAGGCGCGCTGTTGCTGGACAACGGCTGTGTCTGCTGCGCCATTCGCGGCGATCTGCAGGATGCCTTGCGGGACCTGTTGTCCCGGCGGCAAGCAGGTGTCATACCTTATTTTCGCCGCGTGGTAATCGAAACCTCGGGCCTGGCGGACCCCGCCCCCATCGCCTACACCCTGCTGGCGGAGCCCATCCTGCAACATCATTTCCGCCTGGGTGGCATCATCACGACGGTGGACGGGGTCAATGGCGCGGGGCAGTTACGGCGCTTCCCCGAATCCGTCAAGCAGGTCGCCATGGCCGACCGCCTGATCGTGACCAAAATGGACCTAGCCGAGCCGGTTGCCATATCGGACCTGCATGCCAGCCTGCGCCAACTGAACAAATCAGCACCCATCATGGAGGCGGCGGAAGGCCAGCGCCACGCCGTTACCCTGTTGACCGACGACCTGTACGATCCCGCCGGCCGCGGCCGCGAGGTGGAACAATGGCTGGCGGCGGAGGTCGGCGAGGCCGCATTGGCCCATGATCACGCGGACCATGTGCATTCATTCGCCCTGACCTTTGAGGCGCCATTGGATTGGACCGCTTTCGGCGTCTGGATGACCATGCTGCTGCACCGCCACGGCGATAACGTGCTGCGCATCAAGGGCCTGTTGAATGTCGCGGGCGTACCGACGCCGGTGCTGATCAACGGCGTGCAGCATATCGTCCACCCGCCCGCGCACCTGACAGACTGGCCCAATGAGAACCGCCAATCCCGCATCATCTTCATTGTCCGGGAGATGGATCAGGGATTGATCGAGGAATCGCTAGCCACTTTCAACAAATTGGCAAATCCCGCCGCCCTGCCGGAACAGGCGGCCTGAATACGGCTACTCAGGCTCTTCCGGCAGGCCAGCCCGTCGAAGGCCTTCCATGAAGGCATCAAGATGCTTGGGGTTTTTCAAGGGCATGGCCAGCCTTACGGCGAAAAGATTTGGTCTAGCGTGAATTCTTCCGCTTGATTGTTCAGACGGATCGCCAATTTTCCTGGCAATTGCCTTGGCCTCCATTATACGGCCCGCTTGCGCTAGGCCTGCCGCGATCCCCCGCCCGCTACCGAGCGTGTTTGCGAAAGTGATTGCCCGATGAGCCGATGGGCAAGCGCATTATCATTGAGTTCGATCAACTTGATGGCCAGGGTCAAGGCGCGGTCTTTGTCCGATCCCACCAGACTGAACGTCGTAAATTCGTACCAATAGGTCCAGGCCAATCCCGCGACGGCGCGGGCAAAATTACTATCCAGCTCTATCGCCTTTTGGAAGCTCTCCCTGGCCCGGATGTTCTCTTCGTGATGGAGCGGATCGACGGCATTAAGGTGGCGAATGCCACGAAATACTAGTTCGTAAGCTTCCGCGTTGTCCGTATCCTTTTTCGCCAACGCCAATTCTTCCGCCGGGTTCAACTTCACGGTGAGGGCATCGATAATTTTCCGGGAGACTTGGTCTTGCAGGGCGAACACATCCTGTAACGAGCCGGTATAGCGTTCGGCCCACAAATGTGCTCCGCTCGCCACATCAATCAATTGTGCATTGATCCGCACCTGATCGCCGGCCCGGCGCACACTGCCTTCCAGCACGAACCGCACGCCCAGTTCGCGGCCAACTTTTCCGATGTCGATGTTGTCGCCGCGATAGGCAAAGGAAGAATTCCTAGACGTTACCAGCAGACCGGAAAGCTTGGACAGATCGGTAATAATATCTTCGGCCATGCCGTCGGCGATAATAGGACTGGGATTTGTCCTCGCTCATATTGTGGAAGGGCAGCACCGCAATGGACGGTTTTCCAGCCTGCGCGCCCGCCACGACCGGCGCGGATGCATTCCAGGGTTGCCACCAATAAACCCCGGCGGCAATCACGGCAATTGCCAGCAGGCCGCTGACACCAACCATGACCGCCGGTTTTGTTCTTGTGCTTGGCCGCTGGGCATGGCCCGTCTGGCCATCGCCATTCATGGTTACGCGGTACACGCGGACGGGATCGGGAATGTTTTTCAGACTTTGGGGGCCGGTGCCCTCGAAGCCGATATCCAGCTTGCCGTGAACATCGGCGTAAACCGGTCGGATATTGCGATACCGCCCGGATCGGCTATTTCCTGTAGCCGGGCGACGACATTGACGCCGTCGCCGTAGATATCGCCATCATCCAGGACGATTTCGCCGACATTGATGCCAAAGCGGAATGCCATGCCCTGGCCGGCCGCCGCTTGGTTATTGTGCCACCCCACAGCCCTTTGAATGGTGACGCTGGCGTGGACGGCATCGACCACACTGGCGAACTCGATTAGTATGCCGTCGCCCATGAGCTTGACGATCCGGCCATTATTTTCGGCAATGGCCGGATCGATCACCTCCCTGCGATGCCGCTTCAGGGCGGTGAGGGTGGCCTGCTCATCGTTGGCCATCAGACGGCTGTAACCAACCACGTCGGCCGACACGACGGCCGCAAGCCTGCGGCTGACAGTCTCTTACGCCATGCGGCCACGCCTCCCTGGAACACCCGATCATGACAGCCTAGCGCATTTCCCCTTTGACGGGAACGCCGGAACAGGAGGCCTGATCTAATAGCCCGTATTGATGAGAGGCGGCACCTTGCAACGGCCCAGGCAGTACAGGGGTGGGTTAATCGTCAGCCATTCGGGCGGAAAATCCCTGAACAACATATCGAAACAGCCCTCGTCGCCCAGTTCGTAGACGGGATGGGACGCGGGCAGATCGTGCCAGTTTCCACCACGATTCTTTTTCCTGGCCAGCCGACCCCGCAGCGTGGAACCGGTCGCCGTGATGTGATCCCAAAGCTTGTGCCGGCGAATGACGCCGCCATGATCGGCCATCGCCCGGGTGATCTTTATGCCTGTCACCGAACTGTCAAACAGATCATTCTCATCGTTATTATCACGCGGCTGGACCTTGAAATTGCCAAACAAGTGATATTCGAATTCATCTTCCCTGACGTCCAGGACGCCGGTCACATCATGCCGCCAGGTAACCTTTGTCAGGGTGCGGGCGGCAACGCAACTCTCGAGAGTGCCCGCCACGTTGCCGTTGAAGTAATAGGCGATGATTTGTCCGGACAAACTGACATTGATGATCCGCCATCTGCCACGGGTCATGCCTTGCCTGTAGGCCCGCCAAAACGGGCCCTGAGACGCATTTCCACCGCCCTTGGCGCGGTTGTCGGATATGTCCCTCGCCCTAGCTCTTAAATTCGTGCCCTGCCCGCCGAGGGTCCCGGCGACCTGGAACAGGTAGCCCTCATTCCCCGTCTGCGGTCCAAGTTCAACGCCGGAATACATCGTTTTCAGCTGATTGTTACTGGTCGCGTTGGTCAGAATTCTTGGATTTCTGTTATACGTTGTATCGCATGCCTGCATCACCAAAACCCGAAGTTCACCCCCCGCGCCCTTGCCCACATCGGGCGGATGCATCATGCTCCCCGGACCATTGTCCGGCGGCGTCCCGCAGCCGGACAGCGCAACGGCGCCAAGCAGCGCCCCGGCTATCATCAGCCGCCGCCGCCGGTTCCCGAAAAAAAAAGGTTCCGATACTTTGAATTTATAGATGTCTTGGAATTGCTTATTTGCAGATTCATGACTGCCTCTCCGCTAAAACTAATTTCAACGATTGCAGCCAGAAAAAACCTTCCCCTATTTTCGGAATTCGTGCAAGTGTTAGAAAATATTAATTAAGAGGCGGCGTTGTATTCCCCCACCGACGGTCCATCAATCAGACGCAAACCAGATATTCCGGTTGCAGGCGGCTGAGGCACTTGGCCCCCGTTTCCGTAATGACGATGGTATGGTCCAGGCTCATGGCCAGCGCGGCCAGATTATCTATCAGAATGGCATGCAGGAACAACACCATGCCGGGCCGGGCCACCAGCGGGTTGCCGCTGTACAGCATGGACGGCACATCCTTCCAAGTGGGGCGAAACGAGGCGCCCAGGGAATATCCGCAGGCCGCCATGCGGGCATCACCATAGCCGTTGTCGTCATAGACGCAGCGATGGGCGTCATCAATCTCGCCCAGGGGGCGGCCGGGGCGGGCGGCATCCGTCATGGCGGCAAGGGCCTGTTTGGTGACTGCGAACATTTTCCGGTGTTTGTCACCACCAACACCGATGGCCACCGTCCGCATGAGGCAGGCGCAATAGTGGCGGTAGCTGCCGGCGAATTCCAGGGTTAGCTGATCCTGGGCATCCAGGCAGCGAAAACCAGTGGCGGAGCGGATCAACAAAGCCCTTTCGCCGGAGCCAAGCACGGGTCCGGAGGGCGCGGGGTCACCACCCCCCGACAGGATCGCCGCCTGCCCGGCGGCCGCGATGTCCCCTTCGAAAGCGCCAGGCCCGGCCGCCGCCAGCATGGCCAACAGGGCATTATCCGCCAGTTCCACCGCCCGGCCGACATAGGTCAATTCCGCCGGTGATTTGACCAGCCGTAGTTCCCGCACCAATGAAGAGGCATCAACCAATTCGGGCCAGGCAGCCAGGGAAGCCTTTATTTGATCATAGTGATGGGCCCGCAGGCCATAGCTGTCCAATTCGATGCCGATTCGTTCGCCCACCAAGCCTTTCTCAATCAGAATGTCTTTCAGGTCATCGCTGGGCGCGGCGCCCTCGCTGTCGTACCAGATGCGAATATCCTCCATGACGGAGGTGCGCCGGGCCTGCTCCAGGTCCGGCCGGCGGGTCAGCAGGGTTATGGGCTGGTCATCGGCGGTCAGGACGATGCATTGAAAGAAGACATAGCCGGTGGTGTCATAACCGGTCAGGTAATAATGGCTTTCCTGGGCGAACAGCAGAATGGTGGCCAGGTCCCGGTCGGCGAGGGCGGCGGAGATACGGCGGTCGAATTCCTCGCGTTCGAAGTGCAGCGCCACCTTGACCTTGAAGCTTAATCGGAAAGCGAGGCCGAACGGCGCGGCGGGGCGCGGCGGGTTGTCCAGCCGTCGCGGAAGGCGCGGACAAGGTGGTGGAGCAGATAAAACAATATGGCCAAAATGACCATGAGGATGATCGCCAGCAGTTTCTCGCCGGCAGCACCGCCGACAATAGCGCCACGGCCCACCAAATGCTCGCCCAGCATGGCGACGGCCTGCAGCGTTCCGCCGGCGCAGAAAATCACAGCCACCAGAATCGACACCTGCAGGCTGTCAAACAGCAATATCTCCACATTCAAGGCACCGCCGTCGCGCCCGAACTGGCCGCGGAAACTTTGCCAGTGCGAGATCACGTAGCCGACAATGCCGACCAGGGAGGCAAACCAGAACACCACGTTGGAAAAGTGAATGCCCGGAATATGCGCCACCAAATAGATCTCGAACGGCTTATAAAAATATAGAAAGATCAGTAGTATGATCAGCGCGATCAGGCCGATCCAGAATTTCGGCTGCCGTCTTGTCGATGTTTCTTCCGCCATTTTGCCCCAGCCACGCGGTTATGGATATCAAGTGCGGCGGAATGGTACCCGAAAGATAAGGTTTGTCAAAACGGCATGAAAAAGTCACGATTTCAGGGGAGCATTTCCTGAACAATCTGTGTAAAATGGGGCAACAATAATGGGGAAGCGCAATGAGTAGCCGTTTGGGCGTGGATGTCGGTGGAACTTTCACCGATTTGTTGCTGTTTAATGAACAGAACGGCGAGTTGCGCCTTTTGAAGACGCCGTCGACGCCGCAGGACCAATCCATCGGCATCATGAACGGCATCAGCCAATTGGTCGCCGAGACCGGAATCAGCCCGTCCGAGATCACCGCCCTGCTGCATGGCACCACTGTTTCCACCAATATCGTGTTGGAGGAAAAGGGCGCCAAGGTCGGGCTGCTGGTGACCAAGGATTTTGAACAGGTTCTGCATCTGGCCCGCAGCCAGACGCCCGGCCCCCTGGCGGGCTGGATGATCATGGAAAAACCCGACCCCCTGGCGGATCTGGAACAGACCCGCGGTATTCCCGAACGCCTCAACGCCCACGGCGAGGTGCTGACACCTCTGGACGAGGTGGCGGCGCGGCGGGCGGTGCGGGAGCTGATTGACGCCGGCGTGGAATCGATCACCGTTTCCTTGCTGCATTCCTACGCCAACCCAGATCACGAACGGCGCCTGCGCACGATCATCGAGGAAACCGGGACGGATATTCCCATTTCCCTCTCTTCCGACATCCTGCCGGAATTTCGCGAGTACGAGCGTACCTTGGTGACCGTGATGAACGCCTATGTGGGGCCGTCCATGCGGCGTTATCTGGCCAATTTCGAAGACAAGCTGAAATCCATTCAGTTCTCGCCCCACGTCAACATCGTCCGCTCCGATGGTGGCTTGATGTCCGTGCAGCGGGCCTCGGAAAGCCCGGTCCATACCATGCTGTCGGGACCGGCGGGCGGGGTATCGGGGGCGGCCTTCGTGGCCACCCTGGCGGGGCACAAAAATGCCCTGGGGTTCGACATGGGCGGGACCTCCACGGATGTCTCCTTGATCCAGAATGGCGAACCATTGATCAGCCGCGAGACCTCCCTGGGCTATTACCCCATCAAGGTGCCCTCGGTTGAGGTTCATTCGGTTGGCGCGGGGGGCGGCTCCATCGCCCATGTGCCGATGACCGGTGCCCTCCGGGTAGGTCCCGAAAGTGCCGGCGCGGCGCCGGGCCCGGCCTGCTATGGCAAGGGGGGCGAACAGCCCACGGTGACGGATGCGAACCTGCTGTTGGGGCGCCTGCCGCCACGCTTGCTGGATGGGCATATGGACCTGGATCTAAAGGCGGCCGAAGAAGCGGTGGGCAAGGTGGCCCGTGCCCTGGGCCTGGATCTGCATCAGGCGGCCCAGGGCATTCTGGACATCGTCAACGAAAACATGTTCGGCGCCCTGCGCCTGGTCAGCGTGCAAAAGGGTCTGGACCCCCGCGACTTCGCTCTTGTGGCGTTCGGTGGCGCGGGACCGTTGCACGGCAACGCCATGGCCATGCTGGGCAAATGCTATCCGGTCATCATCCCGCCGACGCCAGGGGTACTATCGGCCCTGGGCTTTTTGTATTCCGATGTGAAGAACGAATTCGCGCAAACCTTTGTGCGTAACGTGGCCGATATCGACGGCAGCCAGTTGGTGGAAATATACGCCCGCCTGGGCCGGAAGGCACGCGGCTGGCTGCGGGAGGAAGGCATCGATGAGGGACGTCAGGAGCTGAAATTTCAAGCCGACGTGCGTTATCTGCGCCAAGGTTACGAGTTTGCCCTGTCCGTAAATCCGGAAAGCATGAGCAACGGCGGCCTGGCTGATCTGGAAAGCCGGTTTGGCGCCGCCCATGAGAGGCTGTACGGGTTCCGCCTGGACCAGCCGGTGGAACTGGTAAATCTGCGCGCGGTCGGTTCCGGTCAGGTGGAAAAAGTGCAATTGCCCCACTTTGATCTGGAAGGCCCGGATGCCTCGGCCGCCATATTCGAACAACACCGGGTGCATTTCGACGGCGGCTTTTTAAACGCCAATATTTACGACCGCAAACTGTTGCGCACTGGCCATCGGCTGGTGGGCCCGGCCGTGGTGACACAAGCGGATTCGACAACAGTCATCCATCCAGGCCATGTTGGCGTGGTGGACCGTTATCTCAATATCTTGATTACTCCCGAAGGTGGGCAGGATTAGGCCATGAACGAACAAAATCCCGAACGGGGACGCATGTCCCTCGATGATCTGTTGAAGGCCAACAAGGCGCAGTTCGACAAGGTGTTCTCTACTCAGATGAGCGAGGCGGGGCTGTTGTCCACGGACCACCGACCCGCGACCGCCGCTGATTTGGAATCCGCTTCCATGGCGGCGGCCATGGATACCATGGCTATCGGGGACGTCACCGCGCACCTGAACGCCCGCCATGGCAGCACCTGGTCTTCGGAAATTCTGGAACACACGGCGGAGCGGGGCGGTGTCACCGTGCTGGTCAAATTGACCGTCGATGGTGTCTCGAAAATGCAATTCGGCAGTGCGCGGGCCAATGGCGACAAGGGCAAGGCCCTGCAGCGGGCCACTGATGATGCCCTGGCCAAATGCGCCGCCATGCTGGGCGATGAAGTGCCGGCATTGACGGCGGCGGCGGCGGCCCCCCGCCCCGTCACGCAAGCGGCCGCCGCGCCAACGGCGCGCCAGGCCAGAGGCGGCGGCAAGTTGGATGGGGTCACTTTGGACCTGATCGAAAATTCCCTGCGCAACGCCCGCCACGAAATGGACGCAGTGCTGTTCCGCTCCGCCATGTCGCCGGTGATCCGCGAACAGCATGACGAATACCCCATGATCACCGACCCCAAGGGCCGCATGATCGTGGGCCAGTTCGGCTCTTACGTGCCCGAAATGCTGAAATCACAGAATTTCGATCTGGAACCGGGCGATGTGATTCTGCAGAATGACCCCTACAAAT
Source organism: Alphaproteobacteria bacterium (assembly GCA_046582635.1). GTDB lineage: Bacteria > Pseudomonadota > Alphaproteobacteria. Next base: position 4,249 of record JAYGEA010000208.1, on the reverse strand, counting down.
GCGGCGGCGCGGTCAGTCATATCAACGACTGGATTATATTGGTGCCGGTGTTCTTTGACGGCGGGGTGGTCGGTTTCACCTCCATGTTCGGGCATATGATGGACGTGGGCGGGCCGGTGCCTTGTTCCATGCCCACGGCGGCGACGTCGATTTTTGGCGAAGGGCTGCGCATCCCCCCCATAAAACTTTACGAAGGCGGGACCTTGAACCAGGCCGCCCTTGACCTGATCATGAACAACACCCGTACGCCGGAAATGAACTATTCCGACCTGATGGCCATCATCGCCGGGTGCCGGGCCGGCGAAAAACGCATCATTGAACTCTGCGAACGCTTCGGCGCCGATATCTACGGGCAAGCCTGCGATGCCCTGCTGGAACGTACCGAACGGGCCATGCGGCAGTTGATCGTGCAGAACCTGCCCACCGAACCGCAATCGTTCGAGGATTATGTGGACGATGACGGCCTGGGCAATGGCCCCTTCAAGATGAAGCTGACCGTTTGGCGCGAAGGGGAGCATGCCTATTTCGATTGGACCGGCACGGCGGCCCAGGCGCCGGGACCGATCAATTTCTATCTCCACGACGGCATGTTCAAGATGTTCATTGGCGTTTACATGATCATGGTGTTCGACCCGCAGATCCTGTTCAACGACGGCTTCTATGACCTGATCCACGTCACCCTGCCCAAGGGCTCCCTGGTGCAACCTGATTTTCCAGCCCCCCTGGGCTGCCGCACCCATACCTTGTCGCGGCAGTTTGATGTGCTGGGCGGCGCCTTGAGCCACAATGCCCCCGACATGGCGACGGCGGCCGGCTATGGCTCCAGCCCGCATTTCCTGTATTCCGGCACGGACCAGGGCGGGCGCGATTTCCAATTGATGGAAATTCTGTACGGCGGCATTCCCGGCCGGCCCATCGGCGACGGCATGGACGGCCATTCCTGGTGGCCATTATTCGAAAACATTCCCACCGAGTATCTGGAAACCTATTACCCCTTGGTGATCGAGGGCTATAATTCGGTCATGGACACGGGTGGGGCGGGCTTGCACCGGGGCGGCAACGGCATTGAAAAGGTCTACCATCTGCTGGCGGAGGGCGATGTCTCGATCCATGATGACCGCCACGAAAGCCAGCCCTGGGGTATTCTGGGCGGCAAACCGGGGGCTGTCTCGGCGAAATGGCTGATAACCAAGGATGGGGACAAATCCCCCCTGCCCTCGAAAATTGACGGCGTCCATGTCCGGCCCGGCGACAGAATCGTTTTCCGCACCGCCGGTGGCGGCGGCTGGGGCGACCCGCTGGAGCGGGAACCCGGCAAGGTGCGCCGTGACGTGGCCCGGCGTTTGTTGAGCGCGGGCTCGGCGCGGGACGATTACGGTGTTGTCTTGTTTGGCGATGATTTTGCCATCGACCATCGGGCGACCCAGGATTTGCGGGACGGCGGCAAACGGAACCGCCGGCCGCTGCCAATGTTTGATTTCGGCGCGCGTCGCGCCAGCTAAACGAACGAAAAAAAAGATAAGGGTGTCTACACGATGTTAGAAGCTGGAATTGCGCTGTTCATCACGGCCATTGTCGTCATTGCGATCCTTTATATCATTTCGATCTGGGTCTATAAGCGGGCGCCCTCGAACATGTGCTTTATTCGCACGGGCTTGCGCGGCACAAAGGTCTGCCTGGGCAAGGGTGCCCTGGTGTTGCCGGTGTTTCACGAGGTCAGTTGGGTGTCGCTCGAGACCCTGAAATTGGTCGTCTCCCGCTCCCGTGACCAGGCCATTCTGACGTCGGACAATATCCGCATTGATGCGGTGGTGGAACTTTACACCCATGTCGGCCATACGGACGAGGCGGTGCTGGTCGCTTCCCGCAGCCTGGGCGAAAAGACATTCGATAGCGATAAAGTGCGAAACCTGTTGGAAGCCAAGGTGGTCGGTGCCCTGCGCAGCTATGCCGCGACCAAGACCCTGAAGGAATTGCATCAAAACCGGGACGAATTCTCAACCGAAATTCGCACTGGCGTGACCGAGAGTTTCACCGCCAACGGCCTGGTACTGGAGGAAGTCTCCATCGTTACCTTGGAACAATCGGGCAAGGAATTTTTCCGCACCGACAACGTCTTTGACGCCGAAGGCCTGAAAGTGATCACCGAGATCACCTCGGATGCCAAGCGCAAGGTGCATGATACGGAAAAACGCACCACCGTTGCGATCCGCCAAAAGGATCTGGATACCCAGTTGGAGTTGCTGGAGATCGAGCGTCACGAAGCCGTCGCCCGGGCCAATCAGGACAAGGAAATCGCCAACGAGCAGGCCAAACAGCTGGGCGAGAAACAAATCTATGTCCTGGATCAGCGCATGGGCGTTGAGGAAAAGGAAATCGACAACGAAAAAAATCTCGAGCGCATGCGCACGGACCGGGATCTGGCCGTAACCGAAGAGGCCAAGCGCCGGGAGACCGCCGAGATTCAGAAAGATCTGGCCCTGGAGAAAGAACGCCGGGACCGGGAGATCGACCTGATCGCCAAGTCGCGGGAAGAGGAACTGGCCAATATCAGCCGTAATCTGACCCTGGAAAAGGCCGAGCGGGATCGTCAGATCGAATTGGTGGAAAAGGCCAAACAGAACGAATTGGCCGAGATCGACCGCACCCTGGCCCGCGAGCAGGCCGAGAAACAGCGCGAGATCGTGCTGTCACAAAAGGAGCGCGAACGCCAGCAATCCGAAATCACCCGCATCACCGCCGTCATGGCCGAGGAAGAAGCAGCCCGCGATGCCCGCCATGCCGCCGCCGAGGAGGCCAGCCTGGCGGTCCGCAAACGGGCCCTGGAAACCCGCCTGGAGATGTTGGAACTGGACAAGGCGGAAAGCTTTGCCGCCGCCCGTCAGGAACAGCAAGTCGCCAATGAAAAGGCCAAGGTGTTGAGCGAGCAACAACGCTTTATCCTCGACCGCCGTTGGGAAGTGGAGCAGGAGGAAATCCAAAAGGCCGAGGAACTGGAAAAGGCCCAGATCGAGAAGGAAGCCGCCGTCATCCGCCAGGGCGGGGCCACGCATGCGGCGGAAATCGCCCGCAGCCTGGCCCGGCAAAAGGCCGAGCGGGACAGCGAAATCGAATTGATCGGCAAGGCCGAGGAACTGGTGCGGGCGGAAATTCGCCGCACCCTGGCCCGCGAACAGGAAGAGCGCGACCGCCAGATCGCCCTGGTCGCCAAGGCCAAGGAACTGGAAGAGGTGGAAGTCCAGAAAGATCTGGCGATCGAGCTGGAACAGCGCCAGCGCGACATTACCCTGATCGAAAAGGACAAGGAGCGGGAGGCGGCCGACATCCGGCGCCTGCAGGCCCGCGAGACCGAGGAGCGCAACCGGGAAATCGCCATCGTGCAAAAAACCCGGGAACTGGAGGCAGCGGAAGTGGAACGCCTGGTCACCACGGCCGAGATGGAAGGCGCACAGCATCGGGTCGAATCCGTACGTCTGGTGGCGGATGCGGAGCGTGCCAAGGATATCGAACAGATAGATGCTTCCATGCTGGCGGAAATTCGCCGCATCGACGAGGAGAGCAAGGCGGCCATTACCCGCATGCATATGATCACGCAATCAGAAGCGCGAAAGCTGTCGGCGGAACAGGAATCGGATGCCACCATGATCCGCGCCCGCGCCTCGGCCGAGGCGCAAAAGATCGCCGCCGAAGGCATCGAAAAGGAAGCCGCCGCCGCCGGCCGGGCCGAGGCGGAGATCGAAGCCCTGCGCGTGGTCAACACCCAAGCCATGTTGGAGGCCGAAGCCTCGGGCATGGAAGCCAAGGCCGAGGCCTTGAAGAAATACAACGACGCCGCCACCTTCCTGGAACTGGCCAAGCTGTCCATCGCGGCCGACCGGGATATTAAGATCGACCAGGCCAAGGCCATGGGCACCGCCCTGGAAGGCGCCCAAATCCGCATGTACGGCGGCGGCGACGGTACGGTGGACACCATTCGTGGCCTGTTCACCCAAGGCTTTGGCGTTGGCGAAGTGTTGGAAGGTTTCGCCCAGTCCATGCCCGAAGGCCTGCGCCAGAAGTTTAACGCCAACGGCCTGCGCGGCCTGTTCGGACGCCCCTACGGCCAAGGCAGCCTGCGGGAAACCGCCGAACATCTGACCGCTCTGGTGGAAAGCGCCCTGGGTACCAAAAAATCCCGCGAGGCCAACTTCCCCGAAGCCCTGGAAAAACTGGTCAAGGCGGCCGGTGACGACGACACCATGAAACAAAC
>JAYGEA010000158.1:0-8517 GCA_046582635.1 Alphaproteobacteria bacterium | reverse complement strand
GGCGACGAACATGGATGTCTATTTCTGCGATCCGCGCAGTCCGTGGCAGCGTGGTTCCAACGAAAACACCAATGGCTTGCTCAGACAGTATTACCCCAAAGGAACCGATCTGTCGGTATACTCGCAAGCACAGCTCAACAAGGTGGCACGGCAGCTAAACGAACGGCCGCGCAAGACGCTGGGATTTGAAACCCCGGCAGAACGATTTAAAGCATGTGTTGCTTCGATCGGTTGAGGTCACACCTCAGCATCAAGCATAGCCATTCAAAACGACGACAGTCGAGCCTGACCCGTAGCGGTCCTCGCAGGGCTCAAGACTTCATGCTTTCAAAGCTCGGGTCTAGCACAGCATCCATCGTAACTACCCGAACCAAGCTGCTCGTCAGCTACCGGACTTATCGACAATTATCCATGTGGATCCCTCCTCCACTGGTGTTTCGCGCCTTTGGGGCGCACTGCCACAAGCCGACATTCTTGTAGTCTGGCTTTCCCTTGCTGTTGAACGAACATGATCGCCAAAGAGCGACAATTCATATCAGCGTGAGAACCGCTGACTGGCTGTCATACGGCTAAATCCGCTGCGGGCGATGCATGGACGTGCCAGCGCTGGCACGTTAGATTTTGACGTTGAAACCATTGTTCGGGATAGCGGCGTTGTCCCGCCGCGCGACAGTCAAGACAATGCAACAGATTAACTAGGGAGAAAGAGTATGCCAGGCGCACTTGACGGAATTCGCGTAATCGATATCACCACCGTACTGCTTGGCCCGTACGGAACCCAGATGCTCGCCGATGCCGGCGCTGATGTCATCAAGGTTGAAGCACCGCCCACGGGCGATATTGCGCGCAATATGGGTGCGGTGAAGAACGTCAATATGGGCGGCATCTTTCTGAATGCCAACCGAAACAAGCGGTCCCTGGCGCTGAACCTCAAACAGGAAGCGGCCAAGGAAGTCCTGCGCAAACTGATTCCGACAACGGACGTTTTCCTTCACAACATGCGGCCCCAGGCGATGGCCGGGTTGGGATTTGATTATGAGGCGGTCTCGGCGATCAAACCGGACATCATTTATGTCGGTGCTTATGGCTTCGGCCAGGACGGGCCCTATAAGTCGAAGCCGGCCTATGACGATGCGATCCAGGCATCGTCCGGGCTCGCCAGCATGTTCAGGCGGCAGGACGGCGAGGCGCGCTATGTCCCTGCCGCGATTGCCGACAAGGTCACCGGATTGACCATGAGCCAAGCTGTTGCCTTCGCGCTTTTGCATAAGGAGCGGACCGGCGAAGGACAGTTCGTCGAAGTGCCGATGCTGGAAACTATGGTGAGCTTCAATCTGGTCGAGCACATCAATGGCTGTGCCTACGATCCACCAATCAGCGAGCTGGGTTATGCGCGCGTCATGACGAACGCCCGCCGACCCTTTAAGACCAAAGATGGATTTGTGTGCATGCTACCTTATAGCGATAGGCACTGGCTCAACTTCTTCACCGCCGTCGGCCGACCGGAACTCATGGAAGATCCTCGGTTTTCGACCTATCGCGCGCGTATTGGCAGCATCGGTGATCTCTACGGGTTCGTCGGCGAGTGTACGCCGGAGCGGACTACAGCGGATTGGGTTGCGATTTGTGAGGAGCAGCAGATCCCCTGCATGCCGATTGCCGATTTGGATGACCTGATCGAAGATGAACATCTGAAAGCCGTTGGCATGTTCGAAAAACACACCCATCCGACCGAAGGCGAAACCCTGTTGGTGCGGCCGCCGGTGAATTATTCGAAGACGCCTTCTACGATCCGCACCCATGCACCGCGCTTCGGCGAACATAATGCGGAAGTCTTGCGTGAGATCGGCTACGACGAAGGTGAGATTGATAGGCTTTCGGCGGATGGTGCGGTGCTTCAGGATACTGGAACGGAGTAAGCGCTCAGCGAGGCGTTCCACCAGCATTCGTTAAGGCGATGCTCGAAGTCGGGGGCATTGCGAAAATCGCTGATTGGGGCCATTACCAGCTCTTTGTGCCAATTGGAGACTGTTAGATATTTCTAATACACAGTGCCGAAAACGTGCGCCAATCGGATTTGTGCGACAAGCCCTCGACGCGACAATCGACAACGCCAAATCGTGGCAGCGGAGGCGGTACAGGTGTCGTTAGGCGCAATTCGCCGCAATCCGATTTTGCAATGCCAAGGTGCGCTCAGGCTGACGTAGGTGGCCGCTACAGGCCGGCTAATCCATCGCGACAAGATTCTCGGCCGCCGACTTACCATCCCTGCCTGGTTCGAGATCATATTAAATGCGTTGGCCTTCGCGCAGATCAGGTCCCTGTGCGTGGACATTCTGGGCGCAGCACCGGAGAGGATCGGCGCAGCACCGAAAACCATGCTGATCTACCGCGCGGCAGCGGGGATGACCAAGCGTAAGACCGCCTGTCGGTGAGGCGACTGCTGGTCCGGCATTTATGAGCGGACGCATTAAGGGGTTGTTGGGCGATAACCCGCTCTCGCGCGGTATCAACAATCTGTCGGATTTGTTGGGCATCAATTTCGCCCACGATATCTTCCAGCGCGAACAGTCTGGCATGGGCACGACACCTCTGGAGCGAAGCCTGCGCGTATCCAGCCGCCGGCGATCAGATGCTGGCCGATATCCTAAGCGAGTACAATTTGCTGGAGATGCCGGGCGTAAAGCACCGGCTGAGCGGAGAAGAGAATGAAGAACGCCCCTAGGCCTTATACGCCCGACAGCCTCGCGGAACGCTGGGAATGTTCCGAGCGTCATATCCGCGCCCTGGTCAAGAAAGGTGAGTTGACTTGCTTTCGCATCGGCAAATTGATTAGGATTTCGGTCTCCGAGGTCGAGCGATATGAGAGGGGCGAATGCGAAATCTACGACTTGGAATTTTCAGGGGGAAATACTGCGCTATCTGGACCGATGGGAACACTCGCCGCGCCAGCCTCGGCACAGCAGACGAGGCAGAGGCCCAGCGAAGGTTTGCCGAGTGGAAAAATAGCATCCATCTCGCGAGCCGTCCGTCAGAACCAACCCTAGGCGAAATCATGGACGCCTATATTGCCAACCGGCAGGCAGCGGGCAAAGACGCCTCCCGCGTTGCATACTCCAAGGCCGCCATGGCGGGCCTGATGCCCCTGCGCCCGGAACATCTGACCGACGAACAGGTCCGCGCCTACATCGCCATGCGGGCAGGGCAGGGGCGTACAGGGTCCACCATCAACACAGAGTTGGGATATTTGCGCTCGGCCCTGATCCGGGCAGCGCGCACCAATTGGATCGACAAGGCGCCGTTCATTGCGATGCCGCCGAAGAGCCCGCCACGGGACCGCTGGCTGGAACGGGGCGAGGCCGATCAGTTGATTGCCGGCGCAGGGATGGCGCACATCAGATTGTTCGTGATTGTGGCCCTGCATTCGGCGGCGCGGAGCGCGGCCATCCTCGATCTGGAATGGGGCCGGGTTGACCTGACGCGGGGGCGCATCGACTTTAATCCGAAGCTGCGCCCGATCACCAAAAAGCGCCGCGCCATCGTGCCGATCAACGATACGCTGATGGCGGCGCTGACGGCGGCGAGGCCGGCGGCGCGAACCCAGTTCGTCATCGAATATAAGGACGCCAGGGTGCTGTCCGTAAAGAAGGGGTTTGGCAATGCGGTGCAGCGCGCGGGGCTGGTCGGCGTTTCGCCGCACACTCTGCGGCATACGGCGGCGACGTGGATGAGCCAGGCGGGCGTCAGCATGCGCGATATTGCCGCATTTTTGGGCCACGACGACGAACGCACGACTGCGAAAGTCTACGCCCATCATCACCCGGATTATCAGAAAGGAGCGGCAGATGCTCTTGGATAGGTATGAACCGGGGAGCACTGCGGAACGCCCACATATGCTCCCTGAAAATAACAGAAACATTTCGTGGATTTTGTAGAAACATGCTTCGCGCTGGAGCAATTTTTGCTCTGAGCGCAGTGCTCCCCGGTTCAATTGAACCGATTTTTAGCAACATAAAGGGAACATTATGCCGGAAACGACAAAAAACGGGAGTCGCGTTCCGCAGTATTCCGCCCTTTCGGTGGGGGAGCCTGATTTTCACATCGCAGAGGTCCCAAGTTCGAATCTTGGTGCGCCCACCACGAAATTTTGCCGCGGGAAAAAGGGGCCTACCATGCGAATATTCCCCCTCTTGGCGTTGCTCGCCTTGCTGCCCGTCTTTGCGCCGGGGGCAATTGCGGCGGATGCCTTGAAAGTGCTGGCGTCGGCCAATTCGCTGAATTGCGTGTTCAAGTCCGCGATCGTCACCAACTGGGAAGCCGGCAGCTATCAATCCCGGCCGCGCAAGGGGTTTTCCTTCACCATCGATGCCATTAATACCGCCAGGGGCAATGCCAAGGCCGTCGCGCCGGGCGGGGCCTCGCATTTGGAGATGATTGCCCTGCCGAATGTGCGGCATTTTCTCGGCTTCACGGAGAACGGCGATTTGAACACCACATCGGTACATGGCCAGTTCGGCGCCAAGGATGGCGATCTTCTGGCCAGCCACTCCGTGCACATGGCATCGGAGCCGCCCCAAACATTTCAGAACTTCGGCATCTGCACCGCCAAGAAGTAATACTTCGGTTCCGCCTGCATTGCTGGACAGGCCTGGGCCGGGGGGCTATTTTCCGCCGGCCCGTGATGGTTGGGCAATTGTGATGTAGCTGGGGCCAACGAGATGCAAAGCGCAAACGATATCCGCAAGACCTTCCTGGATTACTTTCAGGCGGCGGGGCACGAGGTGGTCGCCTCGTCCCCCCTGGTGCCCCATAACGACCCCACCTTGATGTTCACCAACGCCGGCATGGTGCAGTTCAAGAACGTCTTCACGGGGGCCGAGGCGCGGCCTTATCAGCGCGCCGCTACCTCGCAGAAATGCGTGCGTGCGGGGGGCAAGCACAACGACCTGGACAATGTGGGCTATACCGCCCGTCACCACACGTTTTTCGAAATGCTGGGCAACTTCTCCTTTGGCGACTATTTCAAGGACCGCGCGATCGAGCTGGCCTGGAACCTGATCACCAAGGAATACGGCCTGGACGCCAGCCGTCTGATTGTTACCGTCTATCACGACGACGATCAGGCCTATGATCTATGGCGCAAGATCGCCGGCCTGCCGGAGGAGCGGATTATCCGCATCGCCACCTCGGACAATTTTTGGGCCATGGGCGATACCGGCCCCTGCGGCCCCTGTTCCGAAATCTTTTTCGATCACGGCCCCGCCATCGCCGGCGGCCCGCCCGGCAGCCCGGACGAGGACGGCGACCGCTTTATCGAGATCTGGAACCTGGTCTTCATGCAGTTCGAGCAACTGACCCCGGACCAACGCGTGGAGCTGCCGAAACCATCCATTGATACCGGCATGGGGTTGGAGCGGCTCACCGCCCTGTTGCAGGGCACCCATGACAATTACGAGATCGATCTGCTGCGGACCATCATGGATGCCTCGGCCGAGTTCACCAATATCCCCGTCGAGGGGCCGCACAAATCCGGTCACAAGGTGATCGCCGATCATCTGCGCGCCGCCTCATTCCTGATCGCCGATGGCGTCCTGCCGTCCAACGAAGGACGCGGCTATGTGCTGCGCCGGATCATGCGCCGGGCCATGCGCCATGCCCATATGATGGGCGCGAACGACCCCCTGATGTGGCGCTTGGCGCCCACCCTGGTCGGCAAGATGGGCCAGGCCTTCCCCGAACTGGTCCGGGCCGAGGCGCTGATCACCGAGACCTTGCGGGGCGAGGAAAGCCGTTTCAAGCAAACTCTGGATCGCGGCCTGCATTTGTTGATGGGCGAGGTGGACAAGCTGGGCGCGGGCGAGACCCTGCCGGGCGAGGTGGCGTTCCGGTTGTACGATACCTATGGCTTTCCCCTGGATCTGACCCAGGATGTGCTGCGCGGCCAGGATCGAGGGGTGGATACGAAAGGCTTCGATGCCGCAATGGAACGCCAGCGGACCGAGGCGCGGGCCAGTTGGGCGGGCAGCGGCGAGGCCAGCACGGATATGATTTGGTTCGAATTGCGGGAGAGTTGCGGCGCCACGGAATTCCTCGGCTATGACAAGGACCAGGCGGAGGGCGAGGTTCTGGCCCTGGTGGTGGACGGCGAGAAGGTTGCGGAGGCATCGAAGGGGACGGAGGTGTCGATCCTGGTCAACCAGACGCCGTTTTATGGGGAATCCGGCGGCCAGCAGGGTGATGCGGGCACAATGCGGGGCGCCGATGGCCTGGCCGTGGAGATTGCCGATACGCAGAAACGCGTGGGCGAACTGCATGTGCATCGCGGTACGGTGACCGCTGGCACCTTGGCCGTGGGCGATGCGGTGGAAATGGCGGTGGGCGGTGAGCGGCGCGGCCAACTGCGCGCCAACCATTCGGCCACCCATTTGCTGCACGCCGCCCTGCGCAACCGTCTGGGCGCCCATGTGACCCAAAAGGGCTCGCTTGTGGCCCCCGACCGTCTGCGCTTTGATGTCAGCCACACAAAGGCCGTCTCGGCCGATGAACTGGCCCTGGTCGAGCGTGACGTGAACCGGCAGATCCGCGTCAACACCGATGTGCGTACCGGGCAAATGACTCCCGACGAAGCGGTGGAACAGGGCGCGTTGGCCTTTTTCGGCGAAAAGTACGGTGATGAAGTCCGCGTGGTGTCCATGGGTGACGGCGACGATGAGAGCTATTCGACGGAACTTTGCGGCGGTACCCATGTGCGCCAGACCGGCGACATCGGCGCCTTCACCATTGTCAATGAAAGCGCGGTGGCGGCGGGCGTGCGCCGTATCGAGGCATTGACCGGGGCGGCGGCGCTGGCGCATTTTCACGCCCAGGACAGCCAGCTGCGCGCGGCGGCGGATTTGTTGCGTACCACGCCCGCCGAGCTGCCCGAACGGATCAACGCCCTGTTGGAAGACCGCAAGAAACTGGAGCGGGATTTGAGCCAGGCCCGCCAGGCCATGGCCCTGGGCACATTGGGGGGCGGTGGTGGCGCGGGCGACGGTGGCAGCGGGGACAACGGCACCAAGCAGGTGGCCGGGATCAGCTTTTCCGGCCGCCGTCTCGACGGCGTGCCGGCCAAGGAATTGCGCGCCATGGTGGACGCGGCGAAACAGAAACTGGGATCGGGCGTCGTCGCCTTCGTGGCGGTGAACGAAGGCAAGGCGGCCCTGACTATCGGCGTCACCGACGATTTGACCGAACGCTTCAGCGCCGTTGATCTGGTGCGCGTGGGCGCGGCGGCGGTGGGGGGAAAAGGCGGCGGCGGACGCCCGGACATGGCCCAGGCCGGCGGGCCGGACGGGGCCGCGGCCGATGGCGCCCTGGCGGCCATTGAAAAGGCCATCGCGGCGGCGTCGTGAAAGCTTGACGGTACCGGCATCGCCGGCGCTTCCACGCCTACCCGTCGTACCGAAGGCGCGCTCGCAGCCCGGCGGGCCTCTGAAACGATCCATATGGGTCGTTGTCACTGCAGGTTGGTATTATTAAACAGATATGCCGTCCCGTTAACCGATTGTTAAGAATTGGCGGGTAGTGTCCACAGTTCCTCGCAGTAGGCGGGGCAGCGAACCTAGAAATGGCAAACCGTCGGTAACGGCGGGGCGCAAAGCCACCGGTCCACCAGCTCAGAAGAGCATCTGGACAGCGGAGCTACCGAAAGGCAGACGCACGATGTCGAATTCCATCAATACCAATCACTCCGCCGCCATTGGCCTGCAGTTGTTGTCCAAGCACTCCAAGGGCCTGGAAAAGACTCAATCCCATATAGCCACCGGCAACAAGATCAACTCCCCCAAGGACGACGCCTCCACCCTGGCCATCGCCCAGCAACTGCTGGGCAGCTTTGCCGGCACCGAGGCGGTGCGCGACGGTATCAGCCGGGCCTCGGCCACGGTTGATGTGGCCCTGGCGGCGGGCGAGGCCACGGCCGATCTATTGGTGGATATGAAAGGCCTGGCGGTGCAAGCCTCTCAGGAGGGCCTGGATCAGACCTCCCGCGATGCCATAAACGCCCAATTCAATGCTCTGCGCGACCAGATCACGTCCATCAATGACAGTGCGTCATTCGGCGGCAGTAACCTGATCGCCGCCGGTGCCGCCGATCAGAACGTCCTGGCCAGCGAGGACGGCGCCCGCATCACTGTCGGCGCCCAGGACCTTTCCGCCGCCGGAATGGGTATCGATACGCTGGCCCTGGACAGCGCCGCCAATGCCTCCTCCGCCCTGGCCGCCATGGACGACGCCATCAAGGATGCTTCGGTTAATGGAGCATTTTATTGCCGGCACGACGGCGCGGTGCGCGGCAGCACTTGTCGGCGTTAATTCAAAAACCGCCGTCTACTATTTCACCGTTTGCGTGAGATCATTTGCTACCACCTGGAACTTGAAGCCGACAGCGTCGTCGATGGTGAGATCGCAGTGGACGAGTCCTATTTCGGCGGCCGGCGCAAGGGCAAGCGCGGTCGCGGCGCCGGCGGGAAAGTC
>JAYGEA010000149.1:0-14550 GCA_046582635.1 Alphaproteobacteria bacterium | reverse complement strand
TTGTCGCCAGCGGCGAAGGAAAACCGTTCTTGTCCTATCGTCCGACGCGACATCAATCAATCCTTCCAAGCCAAACCCTCAAAAAGAGAGAATCAGATCAAAGGAAAACTGTAAAGCATTACCCGCGCACAGGTCTCCTAGGGTCTTTCTTTTTGAATTCAGAGGCCCATAATTGCTCTCTAAGTCCGCGACTGCCCCTCAATCGCGTCCGCCAGGACATCTTCGGGGATATCGTCGAACGAGGCATAGTTCAGCGCATACAGCCTTGCATACAGCCCCTTCTCGGCAATCAGCGCCTCGTGCGTTCCCGTTTCGACAATCTTCCCCTCCTGCAGCACAACGATGCGATCCGCGCCGCGCACCGTCGCCAGACGGTGGGCGATGACGATGCCGGTGCGGCCTTGGAGGAGGCGCTTCAACGCGATCTGGATTTGTCGCTCGGTGTAGCTGTCGATGTTGGCGGTGGCCTCGTCCAGGATGAGGATCTTGGCGTCCGCCACCAGGGCGCGAGCGAAGGAGAGCAACTGGCGTTGGCCCAGGGATAAATTGCGGCCCTGTTGTTCCAGCATGGTGTCGTAGCCGTGGGGCAGGGCGGCGATGAAATCGTGGGCGCCGACGATGGTCGCGGCGCACTGCACATCGTCCCGGCTCGCGGTCCTGGTGCGGTAGCGGATGTTGTCAAAGATGCTGCCCGTGAACAAAAACGGGTCTTGCAGCACCATGGCGATATGCCGGCCCAACGATGCCTTGGCATAGTCGCGCACGTCCACGCCGTCGATCAGAATGGCCCCGTCCCAGACTTCGTAGAACCGATGCAAAAGCGAGGTGATGGAGGTCTTGCCCGAACCCGTGGGCCCCACCAGGGCCACGGTCTCGCCCTGTTTGACCTGGAAGCTGATGTCTTTCAGCACCGGCTGGTTGCGCACGTAGCCGAAGGTGACGTTCTCGAACGCGATGGCGCCGTCGATTTGCTCGGGCGCCTTGGCATTCGCCTTGTCGGCGATGGCGATGGGCACTTCCAGAACCTCGAAGATGCGCTGGCCCGAGGCCATGGCCCGCTGCATGACGCTGTATTGGATGGTCAGGCTGCGGATGGGGTCGAAAAACCGCTGCACGTAGAACAAAAACGCCACCATGACGCCAATGTCCAATGCGTCGTCCAGCACCATGGCGCCGCCGACCACGACGACAATGCCCATGGCCGCGCCCGTCAGGGTATCCACGATTGGGATCATGGCCTGGGCAAATTTGGCCGAACGTAGATGGCTGCGCAGATTTTCCGCCGCCTTTTCCGTGAACAGTTCGAAATTCACCGCCTCGCGGCCCATGCCCTGCACCGTGCGGACGGCGTGAATGCCCTCGGCCAGGGCGCCGTTGGCGGAAGAGTTGGTCTCCCGTGCCGTGCGGAATGCGATGCGGGCCTTGGGCAGCCAGACCAGACGCACGAACAACAAAATAGGCACCACGGACAGGGTCATCAGGCCGAGCCAGAAATCCAGCAACAGCATGATGATGACAATGCCCACCAGCAACACCAGATCGCCGATGGCGGTGATGGAGTTTTCCAGAAACTCCTGCAGGGAATTCACATCGCCCTGCAGGCGCGACATCATGCGCCCGATCTCGGTCTTGTCCATGAAGGCCAGCCCCACGTGCTGCAAATGCACGAACATGGCCCGGCGCAGATCAAAGATGGCGTTCTCGCCGGTCAGCCCCACCAACAGGTCTTGCAGATAGGAGGCACCGTAGTTGATCACGATGACGACGGCAAAGGCCGCCATGGCCCAGGTCAGAATTTCCGCGTTGCCGCCCTCGGCGATCAGCGCCCCGTCGATGGCGTAGCGGATGATCAGGGGAATGGCCAGCTGCGCGCCGGTAAACACCAGCACGGAAAACAGCGCGATATATATGCGGTGCTTGTAGGGGCGCACATAAGTGAAAAAGCGGCGCACCACTTTTCCGTCAAAGGCGGCGCCGAACATCTCCTCGTCATGGCTGATCTGGCTGCCGACCACTGCGCGGGGCGGCCGCGCGCCTTTCTGGGGTACATCGGTCATTGCGCGGCATCCTGATTGGCATCATCCCGGCTTTGCAGCTCGAACAGGGCCGCATAACGGCCGCCCTGGTCGATCAGGCTGTCATGGTCGCCGCGTTCGACAATCCGGCCGGCTTCCAGAAAAATAATCTCGTCGGCGTGGCGCAGGGCGCCCAGGCGGTGGGAGATGATGATGGTGGCGCAGCGCGCGGTGTGCGCTTGCAGCGAGGCGCGGATGCGGCGCTCGGTCTCGGCATCTATGGCGGCGGTGGAATCGTCGAACACCAGGGCCGTCGCCTCCAACATGGCGGCGCGGGCAATGGCCACGCGCTGTTTCTGCCCGCCCGAAAGGGAGACGCCGCGCTCCCCCACCAGGGTGCCGTAGCCGTCGGGCAGGGCGGCGACGAAGCCGTCGATCTGCGCTGTTGAGGCCGCGCCCTGGACCATTTCGTCGTCGGCCCAGGGGTCGCCGTAGGCGATGTTGTTTTCCAACGAGGTGGTGAACAAAAAGCTGTCCTGCTGCACGATCCGCATGGCCTGGCGCAGGGAGGTGATGGTGACCTGGCGAATATCCACGCCGTCCACGGTGATGCGCCCGCCCGAGGGGTCGTAATAGCGGGGCAACAGATTGGCGATGGTGGATTTGCCGCTGCCGGGCGGCCCGACAATGCCCAGGGTCTTGCCCCGCGCCACGCTGAAGGAAACGTTATGGAGCACCGGCGGGGCGCTGTTTTCATCAAAGTTGGCATCCTGGTAGGCGAAGGAGACATCTTCGAACGCGACCACGCCGTTGGTGGTTTCCAGGGCGGCGGCGCCCGGTTGGTCGGCGATGGCGGGTTCCAGGTCCAGCACCGCGAACAGCCTGGCACCGCAGGTGGAGGCCCGCGCGATGGAGTTGACCAGCAAACCCAACTGCCGCACGGGCTGTTGCAAAATGGTGATGAAGGTCAGAAATACCGTCAATTCGCCCACCGTCATGGCCCCCTCCAGCACCCGCAACCCGCCGACCCACAGCACCAGCCCCATGGAAATGAAATAGGCGAAGGTCATTTGCGAGGTGGAGATGGCCCGGGTCTTGATCCGCTGGTCCGCGACGGCCATGGCATCGTCGGAAGCGACATCGTATTTGCCGATCTCGAACGGTTCGGCGCCAAAGGCCCGGACCACGCGGATGCCGGTCAGGTTCTCGTCCATGATCTGACCCAGCCGGCCCATGCGTTCCTGCAGGGCTAGCCACAGGGCGCGCAGACGCAGCCGCGCGGCGGAGGAACGCCAGGCCACGAAAGGCACGAAGGAAAAGCTTAGAACCCCCAGCAACAGATCCGAGGACAGCAACAGATAGGCCCCCGCGCCGATCAGGATGATCAACAGCGCCAGGCGCAGCAGGCCCG
The DNA here is from genome assembly GCA_046582635.1 of Alphaproteobacteria bacterium. Classification (GTDB taxonomy): domain Bacteria; phylum Pseudomonadota; class Alphaproteobacteria. Next base: position 11,124 of record JAYGEA010000149.1, on the reverse strand, counting down.
TATTGACGAACATGCGCACACCTTCCAGGTCCAGCATGCCCCGGGTGATCAATTCGCCCGTATGCACCTTGTCATGGAAGGAAAAACTAAGGCTTTGCAGTTTGCTGTAAAATGCCAGGCGCAGATCATAGGCGATCAGGTGGCCAATGGCCTCGCCGCCGTAGTTGTGCGCCAGGGTAAAAATTCCGCGCAGGACGGAGGCGGCCAACAGCAGCATGGCGGCGTCAAACAGCGCCTGGCGGGCCATCTCCTCGGCGATGGCACTGTTGTCCAACAGCCCCAGGGCGCTGTCCACCGCGTCGCCTAGGAAGCGCGGGATCATCAATTGGAACACCGCCGCCGCGATGGTGGCGCCAACAGCCAGGCTCATGCGCAGACGGTATTTCAGGACCAGCAGGGTTATCCGCCACAATATCGCCGCATCGCCGCCGACACTGTGATCGGTTTCATCCCCCATGCCCCGATAGGCCTGTTGCCGCAGGGTAATGGCCGGTTGGGCCGAATTGTCCCCTATGTCTGCCTTTCCCGTCGCCATTGCTGGACGTTGCCTTCGTATACAGACCATCCACCCGCCCCGAACTTACGAGGGCATGATCGTTCCTCGGATCCTGGATAGCTCAATTGAATCATGGAAAACAACCATAGCACATTGGCTAATCAGGCGCGAATTACAGCCCTATTTGACGCTTTCCCACCAGGCATCCGGTTCAAAGGTTTGATGCGGATCGATCATTTGGCCGATGCGCGGCGTCAGGACGCTGACGCCCCTCTTCCCCGCCGCCGCCAGGGTCCGGATGATGGGTTCGTCCCAGGCATGAAACGCCATGTTGAAGGTGGCCCAATGCACAGGCAGCATCTTGTCTGCCCGCAATGCCTGGTGTGCCCGGACCGCGTCTTCCGGGAACATGTGGATATCGAACCAGGATGCGCCGGGACCATAGGACCCGACCTTGATGATGCTCAAATCGAACGGGCCCAGACGCCGGCCGGTTTTCTCGAAGTGATCGGAAAACCCCGTATCGCCGCTGTAATAGACCCGGTTTTGCGGCCCCACCATGGCCCAGGAAGACCAGAACGTGGCCTTCTGGTCAAAGATCTGCCGGCCCGAATAATGTCTCGAAGGCGTGCAGATGATCTGCACGGCACCAACGGTCCCGGCCTGCCCCCATTCCAGTTCCACGATCTGGCTTTCCCCCACGCCCCAACGCTCCAAATGCGCGCCGACGCCAAGGGGGACGAAGAACCTGGCGCCTTCTTTGGCCAGATGCTGGATGGTGGGCATGTCCAGGTGGTCGTAATGGTCGTGGGATATCATCACCGCATCAATGGGCGGCAGATCGGCCAAGGCGATGGGCGGGGGGTGGAAGCGTTTTGGCCCCAGACCGGCAAAAGGCGCGGCGTATTCGGAAAATACGGGGTCGACCAGCAGGCGGGCGCCGTCGATTTCCAGATAGACGCTGGCATGGCCCAGCCAGGCAAAGCGTAATCCGGGCGGGACCGGGCCATTGATATCAGAGGGCCGGAGGGCAACCACGGGAACGGGACCGGGCGGCAGGCGGACCTGATCGCCACTGAATTGCTCCACCAGATAATCCCAATAGAGCGCAGATTTGGCCGGCGTCTGCGGTATTGTGTTGAAAAAGCGCCCGTCGCGGAAGTTCCCGGTGGCCTGGGCGCGCTGCAAACGCTCCCCCGTGACCTTGCCGCCGAATGTGGTACAGCCCGACAACATGCCCGCGCTGGTGGCCATCAACAGACAGATGACGATTAGCACCCAGGCCAGGCCGAGGCGAAGTTTGCTTTTTCCCGACCCTTTCGCCGACCTGTTCCCCAAACTGTTCATGGGCGTCCCAACCATTTTCCACCAATCCAAAAAGACCTACAATATCAATCCGATAATACCGCTTTGCCCAACCTTATGCGGCATATTCTGAAAATATTCCCGGTTCAGGCGGAAAAAACCGTCCTGGCCCCGCCATAGCCCCGTCAACTGGAACAAATTGAAGGGGTCGCACCATGCAAAGCATCCTGCAGCGGACCAAACAGCAAACAATCATGGGGTTACGACTTTCCACCCTCGCCCTGGCCACGGCCTTGCTGGCGGCGGCCTGTAATCCGGTCACCACGGCCCAGCAATCCGAGGGCATTGGCTTTCGCCAGGCCCGATTTGCCGAGATTTCCGCCATGCGCGCCTATCGCCAATGTCGTGACGATGCCCTGGAACTGGACGGCAAGGCCAGCGCCGAAGGGTCTTCCGCGCGCTATCTGGCCGCCGCCCGGCTGTTTGAAAAATGCGAGGCCGAGGTTGGGCCCGAGGCCGCCAGCGTCGGCGTGGACGAGCGCATGCGCGCCTATGCCATCGCCATTCAGGATCATTTCAAGGGCGGCGACGTGGCCCGCGCCCAGGCCAACCTGAAAACCTTCAAACAGACATTCGATGGCGCGGATCTGTATTTCGCCGACGGCGCTTCGTTCGTGGAAAGCATGGAAATTCTGCTCGGCCAGCGGGACCGCGGGGCGGTGGGAGAATTCTCACTGGCCAATGTCTCGACCGAGATGAAGTCCGAACTGCGCCGGGTGCGCTATTGGACCCGAAATTAGGAGGGGAAAGATTATGAATGCGAAACGACTTATCTTGACGGGTCCCTGCTTGGCTCTGGCCCTTGCCATGATGGTGCCGAACCTGGCGGCCGCGACGGCTGGCGATGTGCCGAATTGGCAGCCCGTGGCCAGTGAAAAGCTGATCAAACTGCCGGCCAACTATTTGAAAAAGTCCCTGGATCATGACTTTGCCCAATCCGCGTTGTCCGCCGCCATTCAGGATACGGATGGGGAAATCGGTCTGAAAGGCCAGACCCTGGAAGATTTGCGCCGCGCCATCGAACAGGCAGAGGGAGAGTTGGCGGTGGAACTGCGTCACCAGTTCCTGGCCCAAAAGCGCGAATTCATCACCCTGATGAAGCGCAAGGCTGATCTGCGTCAGCGCCATATGGCGACCAAGCAGCGCACCCTGGAACGACTGTTGAAAAAACTGGGCCAGGAAAAAGGCGCCATGACGCCTGGGCGGGTGCAATTGGTGGCGCAACAGCAACAGGCGCGCGATCGCTTCCAAGGTTCCCTGGCCAAGGTTGATCTGTCCGTGCTGGCGGCCTCCACCGTGCCTGAAAGCAGATATGCCCAGGAATACGCCACCCACATGGGCGCGGTGGAGCAACTGGTCGCGGCCATCCGCCACCACCCCATGAACGCCGACACAAACACTGGGGCTCAACTGGCCGGCAGCCCGGCCAGCAAGGGCGATTATATCCGCCAGATGCTGGCCGACACCCATGCCGCCGTGGCGATCCTGGAGCAGGAGCAGAACATCCTCGGCTACATGGCCAAATTGGTCGCCCTGGATGCCTTGGCGCTATCCGAACAGGTGATGGATGGGGAGCTGGCGGACAGCAATATCCCCGACACCGCCTCGCCCGCCACCACCGTCAAATATTTCGTCAACTAACGCCCTTGATGAAAGGAGCACGTCTATGAAAACGACCCTGAAAATCGTCCTGCCATTGGCCGCGCTGCTCGCCGCCGCTGCCCTGGCGGCACCTGCCCACGCCGACACCCTGGCCAATATGGAGCGGGAGCGCGCCTTGTTGATTGAAACCATGTTGGATGCGGGCATCACCACCGCAGAGCGCCAGGTCCGCCTGGAGGCTGGCCAGCGCAGGCTGTTGGATCTGAAGCGCATGGTACTGCGCGACGACAAGCTGACCGGCCGCAACACACCGCACGTGCGCCGTGCCTTCGCAAACTATGACCTGACCTTTCTGGTGCATGCCTCAGTCGAGAAAAACCGCACCATGGCCGACGCCTGGCTGGCACAACTGGGCCTCTCGACACAAAGCCTGATGTCGGCCAAGCGCGGGCGGCGGTAGAATGCCGACCGTCACAGCCTCAGTCGTGGCCGCCTTGAGCGGCGGCTCCCGCGCGTTGAGCTATTTTCTCGGCGCCGTGGTCCTGGCCCTGGCGCTGGCAATGGGCGCGCCGGAGCCGGGCGAAATACTCGACTGGGCGGCCCGGGTGCTGGGCGGGGTTTTCATCGGCCTGCTCAGTTGTTTGATTCTGGCCACCCTGTACTGCTGGCAGCGCCTATTGGATCGTGGCCTGACGTCTGGCCAACGGCAAGCCTGGCACGAGGCGGGCCTGCATGCGGCCAACGGCATCGCCACCCTGGCCCTGACCTACACCCTGTTCGGCATCAGCCTCGGCATCGGCGAACTGGCCAGCCAGAATTTGACACCCGAAACGGTAAACCAGGTCATTCGCGGCCTGACGGAACGGTTCAGCCTGGCCTTCATGACCACGGTCATCGGCCTGCCGGTCTCGGCCCTGCTGCGCGCGTTGTTATCCATCACGGCCGCCTGGGTCGCGGCCAAATCCACAGCGAAAGGAATGATCCCATGCGATTCTTAATATTCAATCTGGTCGTGGTTGGCGCGCTGTTCTATCTGTTTGCCGGCGGTCAGCCGTTCGGCGAGGCGGACAGCAACGGCATGCTGGGCAAGGTTAGGGGTTTGGTGGAAAAAACCGTGATCTCCGGGCGCGAGGCGACCGCCGCTGCGGTCGGCAAGGTCACGGGCGACACCAAGACCCGGACGACACCCCAGACGACACATGGGCCGAAGCTGGCCGCCAGACTGCCTGAAAATCTGATCCCGCCGGCAATTCAGGTGCCCGCCATCCAGGTACCGGTTCGAAAGGCCGTGCCACCCCGCATGGCCAAGCTGGCCGCGCCCACACCGCCCGCCATCAAAGACCCCGCCGTGCGGAAACGCCGGGACGAAGTCATGGCCACCGGTCCGATCGCATCCGTGTCACGGCAGCAGAAATTCATGACACCCCGCCAGCGCCGCCGGGAACTGCATGCGCTGTCCGAGGAAATGGAGCTGTTGTTCGCCAGTACCCGGGCCCGCTAGACCATGGCGCGGGGCATCATCATGGGCGGTATATCTGTGGGACTTTCCGCCCTGCTGGCGGTCCTCCTGACAGCCCGGTTGCTGGCCGACGCGCCAGCCACGCCACGAGAGGCGCAACAGGCCGGCAAACAGGTTGCCGCGAAACCAGCCGTCAAAAAGCGCCGGCCCCAATCGGTCATTCTGCCCCAGCCGCCACCGCCACTGGGACTATCCTTGACCGCCCCGCACCCCAGCATGAAGCCAAAAGCCAAAGCGGCGCCCATGAAGGTCTTGCAACCCTCTCCCCCCAAGGCCGCCGCGCCCACTGCTGCACCCGTGGTCAAGGCCATCAAGGTTAGAAAACGGCCTAAAAAGCAAAAGCCGGGTTCATCGGTAAAATCGGAACCCGCCAAACAACCAGCCAAAAAACCCATCGTGGAGCGGGCGGCGGTGGCGGCACAGGGGCGGGTTCTGCTTCGCTTGCTGGAGCATGGACAGGGCCCGGCCATCGAATTGGCCTGGCCCTGGAACGGCCCCGCGCGGGCCCGCCTGTACCGCCGCTTCCGGGACTGCTTCGGCATGCAGGTGGCCTTGAGCATTGGCCCAGGGCGTGAACTTGGGGGGCAATTGTTTATCGCGAAAGGTCCCGCTGGCGCAGCCTGGCGACCCAACCGGGACCGCTACAGCGGCTTCGCCCGGCAGCCGTCCGGGCGCCTGGCGCCGGCGGAGCGGGATGACCTGGCCGCCATTGCCCAACATCACGGCCTGCGCCACGACCTGACCGCCGCCGCCGCCGCCATGCGCATCTTTCCCCGCGCCGTGGATGCCCGCCTGCTGGGCGGCCTGGACCGGCTATTGGCGGGTGGCTACGGCAAGGCAGGCTCGATCCGGGCCCGCTATCACCTGGACGGCCGCCGCATTCTGGTGCGCGATATCCAGGTCGATGGCCGCGCCATCCCCGGCACGGTTGATCTGGGCCGAACCTGCGGTGGGGCCTGATCATGTGGTGGCGGCTGGCGGTAATTATTGCCATGGCCTTGCCCCTGGCGGCTCAGGCGGGGCAGGTCAGGCCGGCATTCTATGATGATCCGCCCCAATGCATCATCGTCCTCGGCGGACCGGTGGCGGCCGGAATTGTCGCGGGCGAGCGCATCGCAGAGGCCTTGGCGCGGCAATTGAGCGGCCGGGTGGGCCGGGTGATCCATCCCCTCGAACGCCGCCGCCTGGTGCGGTCCATGGCGGTCGATTTGGAACATCCCACCGATGCCCGCCACTTTGCCGCCGCCACCCGGTGCCCGGCGTTGCTGCGTTGGCGGGTTCTGGAAGCGGGCCACGACAATGCCCTGGTCTGGTCCCGCAAACACATCACCCTGAATGCCGCGCTTATCCGCGCCCGCGATGGCGCGGTCCTTTGGCGGGCGCGATCAACCGCGTCGCGCAGTTCCGGCGATGTGCCGTTGTCGTTGTTCTCCCTGCCCCTTGGCGTGCTGCGCGCCGCCGCATTCCAGGGCGATGACGACGCCGTCGCTTCTCTGCTGGACGACCTGGCCCGCCGCATGCTGGCCGGTTTGCCGGATATGCGTTAGGCGTTCAGGCTTCGGGCAGCAGGGGAAATGCGCTCAAGACGTCCGAGATACCGACCGGCGGGGCCGCCGTGAGATGTTCCGGCGTCAACTGATCCAGGCGGGTCAGACCCATGAGGCCCAGGGCCAGGTGCATTTCCTCGGCCAGTAAATCAATGGCGCGCACCAGGCCCTCTTCACCCGCGGCACCCAGGCCCATGGCGGTCAGGCGGCCCAGGGCGACCAGGTCGGCGCCCAGGGCCATGGCCTTGATGATGTCCGTGCCGCGCAGAAAGCCGCCGTCGACCACCACCTCTGCCCGGCCATCAATGGCGGCGACGATTTCCGGCAGCACGGCCAGGCTGCCCTGGGCCTGATCCAGCTGCCGGCCGCCATGGTTGGAGACCCAGACGCCGTCGACCCCAAGCTCGCAAGCCAGGGCGGCGTCCTCCGCTGTCATGATGCCCTTGATCAATAGGGGAATATCGTGGGTTGCCTTGAAACGTTCCACGTCCTTCCAGTTCAAGGAGGCCTGAAAATCCTTGCCCGTGGCAGCCCGCCGCCATGGCTTGACGAAGCGGTTGACGATATCCCGCTCCCGCCGGCTGTAGACCGCCACGTCCACGGTCAGGCAAAAGGCGGTGTAGCCCGCTTCGATGGCGCGATGGGCGTGATCATCGATCCAGCCCGCATCCCCGCGCACGTAAAGCTGAAATATTTTGGGCCCCGCCGCCGCTTCCGCCGTGGCTTCCAGGCCGGGGGCGGAGACGGAACTTAACGTGGTCATCATGCCGTGGCGGGCGGCGGCCCGCGCCGCCGCCGCGCCGCCTTCGGGATCGAAGGATTCCAGGCTGCCGATGGGGGCGAACGTTAGGGGCAGTTCCAGATCGGCGCCCATGAAAGTGGCGGACAGATCAATGCCACGCACATCGCGCAACATGCGCGGACGCAGGGCCAGGCTGTCGATGGCCAAGCGGTTGCGCTTCGCCGTGGTCTCGGTCTCGGTCGCGCCGCGCATATAGTCCCAGATATTGCGGGGCAGGCGGGCCCGGGCCTCCTCGGCGATTTCATGCAGGACTTGGAAGCGGTTCTGGGTGCCCGGCAGACTACGTGGTTCGCGCAAGGCTTAAGCCTCCGCCGGAACCAGATGCAAGGTCTTGGCCTTGGCATAGGTCAATTTAGTGGTGATCTTGCCGGCCTCGTTGAAATGCAGAATGTCCAGGCCGCGCCAGCCGGTCCGGCCCCGCTTGGTATCGAAACTACACAACCAGCTGACCATGGTCTTGTTCTGCGCCGCGTCCACGAACAGATCTTCCAGGGCGAAGTGCATCTTGCCGAAATTGCCGTCGAACTGCGGCTGAAAAGCGGCGCGGATGGCGTCCAATCCCTCGGCCAGGGCGTCGTCGTGCTGGTCATAGGTTGATCCGTCGGCGGCAAAATAGGCCATCATGGCGTCCAGATCGTTGTGGTTGAAGGTTTCCGTGAAGGACCGGGTCAGGTCTTCCAATGTCGCTCTATCCATAATATCGCCCTCAATCGTAACCGAACAGCCAGCGCGAGGTGCCGGGATGAATATTGATCACGGAATGGTTGGCCCGCGCGGGGATGAAAATCTCGTCACCGGGGCCCATTTCCACCCGCTCATCACCCACCACCATTTCCAGCCTGCCCTCGACCACGGTCACCAGCTCGTTGGTGGCGTGGGTGAAATCCAGCCATTGCTGACCGGGGGGATCCACGAATTGGTTGCAGGAATAGCCCCGCGCCCGCCAATCGGCGGCCACGGCCTCCGTGTCGAGGGGGAGGGGGAATTTTTCTTGGCTCAGTAAATCGCTCATGGCGCCAATGTAATGAGGCGGGTGGAAGCATGCCAGGGTTTTTCACCAGGACATTCCACTAGGGTTTTTGGCTGAGGTTTACCACTTGACCGGATGGCCAATTGCAAGAAATCTGGCGGGGCAGGTGTTTGGGAGGACTTCATGGCGCAATTGGTGTTGAGCAATGGCTTGCTGTTCGATGGACTGTCGGCGGATCTGAAGCCGAACAGCTATGTGGTCATTGATGGTGATCGCATTGCCGAGGTCGGCCAGGGCAATGCGCCAAAAGGGGATAAGGTCATTGATCTTGGGGGTCGGGTCGTGATGCCCGGTCTGATTGATGCCCATGTGCATTTGATCGCCACCACGGCGGACCTGGGCTCTATCGGTGACGACCCGGCCTCTCTGACCACCATGCGGACCAGCAAGATTGCCGAAGCGATGTTGCGGCGCGGCTTCACCACCGTGCGCGATGCGGGCGGGGCGGATTGGGGCCTGGCCATGGCCATCGAGGAGGGGCTGATCAACGGCCCGCGGCTGTTCTATTCCGGCCGGGTGTTGAGCCAGACCGGCGGCCACGGTGACAGCCGGCCGCGGGTTCATGATTGGTCCTCGTGTCAATGCTGCCTGCCCAGCGCGCAGTTCACCGCCATCGCCGATGGCGTGGACGAGGTGCGCAAGGCGGCGCGGACGGAGCTGCGCCGGGGCGCCAGCCAGATCAAGATCATGGGCTCGGGCGGCGTTGCCTCGCCCACGGACCCGATCTGGAACCTGCAATATTCCGAGGAGGAGATCGCCGCCGCCGTCTGGGAGGCGACCTCATGGCGCACCTATGTCATGGCGCACGCCTACACGCCCGAGGCCATTTCCCGCTGCGTCCGCCTGGGCGTGCGTTCCATCGAACACGGCAATCTGGTTGACCGGGTAACCTTGGAATTGATGAAGGAGAAAGATGCCTGGCTGGTGCCCACCCTGGTAACCTATGACAGCCTGCACCGCTATGGCGCCGAATACGGCCTGCCTGCCGTCAGCGTGGCCAAGGTGGACGATGTGCGGACCCAGGGCCTGGAGGCCCTGGCCATGGCCCACGAGGTTGGCGTCAACATCGGTTTTGGCACCGATTTATTGGGCGGCATGCACAAGGACCAGTCCAACGAATTCGCCATCCGGGCCCAGGTCATGCCGGCGGTGGATGTGTTGCGCGCCGCGACCTCGGCCAACGCCCGGCTGTTGAACCGGGAAGGCGAACTGGGCGTCGTCGCGCCGGGCGCTCTGGCGGATTTGATTGCCGTGTCGGGAAACCCACTGGATGACATTTCCTGTCTGGATGGCCAGGCTGACGCGATTGACCTTATCCTCAAGGGCGGCAGAGCCATCCATAACCAGATGGCATGACCTCACCCAACAGGCGCGCCTAGGTGCATTATTGGAAGCAGTCGGGTTCATTTTTTTCCCCCTTAGATAGAAATATATACAAATTAAAACGACACACTAAAAAATAAGGAAACATTATGGTAAATTAAAATTGCCGATAATCCGGGAGAAAGACGACGCAATTGTAAATGGAATGAAAATATTCAATTAATATGTAACATTTTTATATTATTTTAACAGATATCCCTTCAAATGTGCCCGTGGCCGCGCTGACGCATGCGATTTTTTGCATTGAAATCCGCGGCCCTCAGCGAACATCGCCTGATGTCCGTGGGGGTTCTATTTGGGAAAAATACAATAATTAATAATGCAAACGTTTCCATTTTCAACCGTTTAGCCAATCTGAAGACCAAGCCAAAAGTATTATTTGGCATTGCCCTGCCGCTGGTCATGTTGGCGGTGTTGGGCGTGGTATCCATTCTTGGGATTAAATCTATCGTGGACACCAATAAATGGGTTGATCATACCTATGTGGTGCTAGGCGATGCAGCCGGGATCATCAGTTCCGCCGTGGATATGGAAACTGGCATGCGCGGCTATCTGCTGGCCGGAAAGCCGGAATTTCTAACCCCCTATAAGGACGGTGAAGCCGCGGCTTATCAGGGCATCGCCGCCTTGCAAAAGGTCGTCGGTGATAATCCGGCACAGGTCGCCCGTCTGCACGAAGTGGAAAAAGTTCTGCGCGGTTGGCAGCACGAGGTGACCGAGCCGACCATCGAGTTGCGCCGCCAGATCGGCGAGGCCCAGACCATGAATGACATGGCCAAGTTGGTTGGCGAAGCGCGCGGCAAGATCTACTTCGACAAAATACGCGAACAGCTGAAGCTCTTCAGTGATCGCGAGAAGGTCTTGTTGAAGCAACGCCACGAGGCCTTCCAAACGGCCCAGGCATCCGTGCGGGCTGATTTCGGCACCATGCAGGACACCGTCGGCATGGTCGAGCATACCCACAATGTGCTGTCGGCGGCCTTGGGCATTGTCGCCTCCGCCGTGGATATGGAAACCGGCATGCGCGGCTTTCTGCTGTCAGGTTAGGAAGAGTTTCTCGACCCCTATAACGCCGGTATCAAATGTTTTTACAAGGCGCTGGCCGGGCTGAGGACAACAGTGTCCGACAACCCGCCGCAAGTGGACCGTTTGGCCGAGGTCGAGGTGCTGATACGGGGTTGGAACGACAAAGTGACCGAACCCGCTATCGCCAAGCGCCGCGCGATGGCCCAAGGCAACGCCACCATGGCCGATATTGTTGCCATCGTGAAGCGCAAGGCCGGGAAGCAATACTTCGATGCCTTCCGGGCCAAGATAGCGGAATTCAGCGAGATTGAAGTTGCCCTGATGCGGAAACGTCAGGCTAACCAACAGAAAGCC
>JAYGEA010000069.1:0-20925 GCA_046582635.1 Alphaproteobacteria bacterium | reverse complement strand
GAAATCCCACAGCCAGTCCGCCAACTCGCCAGGTCGGGCCCCGCGCAGTTCCACCTCCACCCCGCACAGACGGGCAGCGATGGTCGCCTTCCAGATCCGCGGATTGGGCATATAGGAGAATATTCGCAAATCGGCCATGTTTTTGCCTAACCATATGGACTTCCAGGAAGGCTAACTCTAAAGCATGGGGAGATGGAATTCACGGGAGATGGTTACGAGATGACAATGAAACGCATGGTACTGGAAATCGGCATGGGCACGGACATACGCGGCACGGATCCCACCAAGGCCGCCGTCCGGGCCCTTCGCGATGCCCTGTGGCACAACTCCCTGACCATAGCCAATGCCCTGGATCTCGATGTGGATTCCATGCGGGTCGCCGTGACCATCGGCGTGCCCCGGCCCAATGAGGTGGACAAGGACGCGGTCCTGGCCGTGCTGCCCCACGGCACGGGCACGGTCGAAGTGGTGGCAGGCGGCTTGGAAATCCCCAACGAGGGGGGCACGGACGCCACCCTGATGGCGCACGCCACCGCCGCCGTCTATCTGGACGTGGCATAGGGAGGCGGGATCATGACCAGGAAACGCGTAATATTGGAGACGGGCGCCGGCAACGACCTGCACGGCGGCGACTATACCAAGGCCGCCTGCCGCGCCATCGACGATGCCCTGCACCATTCATCCCTGACCATGCTGCGTACTCTCGGCGTCGGGGTCGAGGGCATGTATGTGGACGTCACCATCGGCGTGCAGGACCCCGCCGCCGTGGACCGGCAGGTGGTGCAAGCCGCCCTGCCCTACGGCACGGTCAGCGTCAATGTGGTCAAGGGCGGCCTGGACGTGGCGGACGAGGCCATTGGCGATACCGCCGTCATCGCTTCCGCCGCCCTGGTGGTCTCCCTCGAACTAGACTGACCTGTTATCGATAGGTGAAGCTCGCCTTGCGCTTTTCCAGAAACGCATCGCGGCCCTCGATATAATCGGCGCCCTGAAAACCCTCGGCCCGCAGGCGGCGGGAGGTATCGGTTTCATCAACCGCGCCTTCGAGGATTTCGCCGACCATGGTCTTCACGGCCCGAATGGTGAATTGCGACAGATCGCAGAGGTTCTGGGCAAAGGCCATGGTTTCGGCCTCCAGCTCGTCCGGCGCGAACAGGCGGGTGGCCAGGCCGATGGACAGGGCCTCCCGGGCCTCGATCACCTTGGCGCCCATCAACATTTCCTTGGCCCGTGACGGCCCGATCAGGTCCGACAGGCGTTTGGTTTCCGACAAGCTGTAGGCGATGCCCAGACGCGCCGGCGGAATGCAGAATTTCGACGTGGTGTCCGCATAGCGCAGATCGCAGTTCAGGGCGATGGCGCAGCCGCCGCCGAAACATACCCCCCGCACCATGGCGATGGTCGGCTTGTCCAGGGAGGCGATGGCGTCATAGGCGGTGCGGATCTTGTCGTGATAGGCCCCGGCGCTCTCGGCGGTGGCATGAACAATGGGAAATTCCGAAATATCAGCCCCGGCGGCAAAGGCACGCGGGGCGGAGGACCGCAGGATCACCACCTTCACATCATCGTCGGCACCGGCCTGGCCGAACAGATCGATAATACCCTGCCAGACTTCGCCATTCAGGGCGTTCAGCTTGTCGGGGCGGTTCAGGACAATTTCGGCGATCTCGCCGGTTTTGGTCATGTAAATCGGATCGTTACTCATGGTCGGCCTTTCCAAAGCGCTATATGATGCGGTGATCTCATGTTGAATTGGGCATCTTGAGAATTCATGGCAAACTATTCGATCTTTACCCTGGCGCGCAATGCCTTGCGGCAGCACCGCGATTGGCCCCAGGCCTGGCGCAGCCCGAAACCGCGCCCCGCCTATGACGCCATCATCGTCGGCGGCGGCGGGCATGGGCTGGCGACGGCCTATTATCTGGCCAAGCGGTACGGCATGCATGACATCGCGGTGCTGGAAAAGGGCTGGATCGGCGGCGGCAACACGGGGCGCAATACCACCATCGTGCGCTCCAACTACCTGAACCCGGAAAGCGCCGCGATCTATGACCATGCCCTGAAACTGTGGGAGGGCTTGAGCCAGGAACTCAACTTCAACGTCATGTTTTCCCAACGCGGCGTCATAAACCTGGCCCATGATCCGGGCGAGGAACGGGAGTTGATGCGCCGTATCTATGCCAACCAGCTGGCCGGCGTCGATGCGGAATGGGTGACCCCGACCCAGCTGGCCGAATTGTGCCCGATCCTGAACCTGGACCCCAACATCCGCTATCCCGTCGTCGGCGGCACCCTGCAGCGCCGCGCCGGCGTGGCCCGCCATGATGCGGTCGCCTGGGGCTACGCCCGGGGCGCCGATAAACAGGGCGTGGATATCATCCAGAATTGCGCGGTCACGGGTTTCGATATCCAGGCGGGCCGGATCGAGGGCGTGCGGACCTCTTTGGGCGATATTCGCGCGCCCTTGGTGGGCGTGGTGGCGGCGGGGCATTCCTCGGTGCTGGCGGCCATGGCGGGCATTCGCCTGCCCTTGGAAAGCCACCCCCTGCAGGCTCTGGTATCGGAGCCCATAAAGCCGGTCATGCCGACGGTCATCATGTCCAACAAGGTGCATGCCTATATGAGCCAGTCCGACAAGGGCGAACTGGTTATCGGCGCCGGCATCGATGGCTACACTTCCTACGCCCAACGGGGCAGCCTGCCGGTGATCGAGGAGACCATTCGGGCGGTGGTGGAGTTGTTTCCCATCACCTCGCGCCTGAAGATGATGCGGCAATGGGCCGGCATCGTTGATATCTGCCCCGACGCCAGCCCGATCATTTCCGATACCCCCATCGAGGGGCTGTATTTCAACTGCGGCTGGGGCACCGGGGGGTTTAAGGCGACGCCGGGTTCGGGGCATTTGTTCGCCCATACCCTGGCCAAGCGGGAGCCGCATCCCATCAACGCGCCATTTTCGTTGGAGCGCTTTTACAGCGGCGCCTTGGTGGCGGAGCACGGCGCGGCGGCGGTTGCGCACTAATGGGGGCGCACTAATGTTGTTGCTCGATTGCCCCTGGTGCGGCCCCCGTTCGGAGGAGGAATATACCTGCGGCGGGGAAGGGCATATTGCCCGGCCGACCAATTCCGAAGATATGGATGATGCGGCCTGGGGTGATTATGTCTTCATGCGGTCGAACCAAAAAGGCATCTATTTCGAGCGTTGGCGCCACAGCCTGGGCTGCGGCCGCTGGTTCAACATAGCGCGCAGCACCATCAGCCACGAGATTCTGGCCATCTATCATGTCGGCGATGCCAGGCCGGAGCTGCCCGAATGAGGGCGCAGATCAACCGCCTGGCCCAGGGCGGCCGCATCGATCGTTCGGAGCATCTGAATTTTCAGTTCGATGGCGAAGCCATGCAGGGTCACCCCGGTGATACCCTGGCCTCGGCCTTGCTGGCCAACGGTGTGCAACTGATCGGGCGCAGTTTCAAATATCACCGACCGCGCGGCCTGATGGCGGCGGGGGGGGAGGAGCCCAACGGTCTGGCGCGCCTGCGTACCGGGGGGCGGGCCGAACCCAATGTGCGGGCCACCGAAGTGGCGTTGTATGACGGCCTGGTGGCGGAAAGCCAGAACCGCTGGCCCAGTCTGCGCTATGATCTCGGCGCCGTGAACGACCGCCTTTCGCCCCTGTTCCCGGCCGGCTTCTATTACAAGACCTTCATGTGGCCGGGCAACATGTGGCCCGCCTACGAGACGGTGATCCGCCGCATGGCGGGCCTGGGCCGCGCCGCGACGGCTGTTGATCCCGACCGCTATGAAAAACACTACGCCCATTGCGATGTCCTGGTGGTGGGCGGCGGGCCGGCGGGCCTGGCGGCGGCCCGCATGGCCGGGCGGACCGGGGCGCGGGTCATCCTGGCGGACGAGGGTTCCGAGTTCGGCGGTGCCCTGTTGGGCAACGAGCAGAAAATTGACGGGGCATCCGGCATGGACTGGGTTGGAGCCATGGCGGGCGAACTTGCCAAATCAGACAACGTGGCTCTGTTGCCGCGCACTACCGTGGCCGGCTATTACGACCATAACGCCCTAACCATGCTGGAACGGGTCGCCGACCATAGGCCGGCGCCCGAACCCCATCAGCCCCGCCAACGGCTGTGGCAGGTGCGGGCCAAACAGGTGGTCCTGGCCACCGGTGCCCTGGAGCGCCCCTTGGTGCTGGTGAACAACGACCGCCCCGGCGTCATGTTGGCGGGCGCGGTGCGCAGCTATGTGAACCGCCACGGTGTCCGGCCCGGCCGGCGGGCGGTGGTGTTCACCAATAATGACAGCGCCTATGGCACGGCACTGGATCTGGCCAAGGCGGGCGTGAAGGTTGCCGCCCTGGTCGACGTGCGCCCGGAAGCCCCCCTGGGCTGGGTTGCGGCCCTGGACGATGCCGGGATCGAGATCATGGCCGGCCGCGTGGTCAGCGCGGTCGAGGGGCGGCGGTCGGTCGAAGCGGTCCGTGTGGGCAAGTTGAACGAAACCGGGGTTGGGTTAGTGGATGGTCTGGGACGGCGGCTGGACTGCGATCTGTTGTGCCTGTCGGGCGGCTGGACGCCGAGCCTGCATCTGCTCTCTCAATCCGGGGCCAAATTGTTATGGGACGGGGGCCTGGGCTGTTTTCTGCCCGGCAGTGCCCAACAGGCGGTGCGCGTCGTGGGTGCCGCCAGGGGTGACTTCAGCCTGGGCGATTGTCTGGCATCGGGGGCAGAGGCGGGCAACCGGGCCGCCAATGATGCCGGCCACCGCCGCCGGGGCCGGGGCCCGCGCGGCGCGGTGGCAGGGGACGAACCAACCCTGACGCCGCCTTTGCCGATCTGGTCCATACCGGGTGACGGCAGTGGCAAGGGCAGCGGCGGCAAGGCCTTTGTCGATTTCCAATCCGACGTCACCGCCGCCGATCTGGAACTGGCGGCGCGCGAGGGTTACCGCTCCATCGAACATGTGAAGCGCTACACCACCACCGGCATGGGCACGGATCAGGGCCGGACTTCGAACATCAACGCCCTGGGCATCGTGGCCCGGGCCTTGGGCGTGCCCATACCGCAAGTTGGCCACACCACCTTTCGTCCGCCCTTTTCGCCGGTGACGTTCGGCGCCCTGGCCGGGCGGCGCATTGGGCCGCTGTTGGATCCTGTGCGGCGCACGCCCATGCACGGCTGGCATCAGGACAACGGCGCCGCCTTCGAATTGGTGGGACAGTGGCACCGGCCCTATTATTTCCCCCGCGCCGGCGAGGACAAGGCGCAAGCGGTGGACCGGGAGGTTTTGGCGGCGCGCACCTCCCTCGGTATCATGGACGCCACCACCCTGGGCAAGATCGACATTCAAGGCGCCGATGCCGCCGAATTTCTCAACCGCATTTATACCAACGGCTGGAAGGGCCTCGCGGTGGGCGGCTGCCGTTACGGCCTGATGCTGGGCGAGGACGGCATGGTGTTCGATGACGGCGTCACCGCCCGCCTCGGTCCGGAGCATTTCCATATGACCACCACCACCGGCGGCGCGGCTCACGTGCTGGACTGGCTGGAAAGCTGGTGCCAAACGGAATGGCCGGAATTGCAGGTTTATTGCACATCCTCCACGGAACAATGGGCCGTCGCCGCCATTTGCGGGCCCATGGCCCGGCCCCTGCTGGCGGAACTGGCCCCGGATTGGGATCTGAGCGCGGAAGCTTTTCCCCATATGACCTGGCAGGATGGAGAGGTGGCGCGCCTGGCGGCACGGGTTTTTCGCATCGGCTTCACGGGCGAATTGTCGTTTGAGATCAATGTCCCCGCCGGCCATGGCATGGCCCTGTGGAATGCCCTGATGACGGCGGGGCAAAAATACGCCATTACGCCGTTCGGGACCGAGGCCATGCACGTGCTCCGCGCCGAGGTCGGCTTCATCATGGTGGGGCAGGAAACCGACGGCACGGTAACGCCCCAGGATTTGGGCCTGGGGCGGATGGTCAGCGGCAAGAAGGATTTTCTGGGTAAACGCTCCCTGTCCCGCGCCCATAGCCGGCGCGCCGACCGCCCGCAACTGGTCGGCCTGTTGCCCCAAGACAAAGATCTTCGTCTACCGGAGGGCGCCCAACTGATCGCTGGTGCCGATCCCTCGCCACCGCAATTGGCCATGGGGCACGTGACATCAAGCTATCGCAGCCCCAACCTGGGCCGGACCTTTGCCCTGGCCCTCCTCCATGGCGGCCATGAACGTCATGGGGAGACTATATACGTGGCCTTTGACGGCCAGGCCGTGCGGGCGGACGTGATGGCGCCGCGCTTTCTGGATCCGGGGGCGCGGGCCAAATGAGCCAAGCACGACACGAACCCCTGGCCCACCTGGCCCTCCGCGCGCCGAATGACACCTCGGCAACGGACGATGCATCGCCGGATGCGGGCGTGACCATGGCGGCCCTGCCTTATCGTCCTTCGTTAATCCTGCGCGGGGAAGGCAATGATGCGGCATTTTTGCAAGATTGCCGCCGCGCCTTGGGTTTTGATCTGCCCGTGACGCCCAATTGGGCGGCCCTGTCGGACGACTGTGCCGCCCTGTGGCTGGGTCCCAGTGAATGGCTGATACTAGGTCAGGGGTGCCGGGAGCGGCTGGCCGAAACCTTGGCCGGCCGCCGCCATGCCCTGATCACCAACGGCGATGGCCAGCAGGTAATCGCCCTGTCGGGGCCGCGGGGGGGTGATGTCCTGGCAAAGCTGTGTCCCCTCGATCTGGCGGGCGGGGCGCTGGAGCCGGGACGCTGCACGCGCAGCATTCTAGCCGGCATCGCCATGACCCTTTGGATCCGGCCCAGCGGCGTTTATCATATACATGTGGGACGCAGTTTCGCCGATTATGCCTGGCGCATTCTGGCCGATGCAGGAATGGAGTACGGTGTTGCCGTGACGACTGTGGTGGCCGGCGAATAAGGGTTTATTCGGGTTCCGCTGTCTCGTCGATGCCCGGCTCTTCCAAACCGGCCTTGGCCCGTTCGGCTTTTTCCGCCTTGGCGGCCGCCTTGGCGGCCTTTTTCTCGGCCTTGCGGCGGTCACGTTCCTGGCGTTCGAAATTGTAGTTTGGCTTCCGGGCCATGGGGACCACCTATCTTTCCGCTAGACGGGCGCCGTGATGCCCCCGTCGACAGCATATTTCGGACAGGAATACGCCGCGGCTAGATGATCCAGCCGCGGACGCAAACACAAATTACGTAACGGGTCGTGGCCAAGGTGCAGTCGATAAAAACGCGCCTTGTACGTTAAGGCAGAACAACTGAAGCAACTATCCGGTCCGCGAATGCGGCGCCAAATAGTCGAAAATTGCTCTAGTCTTGCGCGACCAGGTTTTCCGCCGCCGAGCGGCCGTCGCGGCCGGCGACCAGCTCGAATTCAACCTTCTGGCCTTCGCGCAGGCTTTGCAGGCCAGCCCGCTCCACCGCCGAAATATGCACGAAAACATCTTTCGAGCCATCAGAGGGCTCAATAAAACCAAACCCCTTGGTGGGGTTAAACCATTTCACAGTTCCGGTAGCCATTGCTACTCCCTTCAAACGATCATAATAGTAGCGGCTTCCGGTATGAGGCGAGCCGCACCTCTCATAGATGCACGAAATCCCGAAATTCATCGGGGCGAGGTGCAACGAGTGGCTCTACATGGCACCCTAGCTGAGAGGTTGCAAGCCTTTAAATGCTTGTGGATTAAAACACTTGGCCGCCGTTTCGTGATAAACACACCTCCAGCCAAAGGCCATGTGCGCCAGGGTCGGATCATGGCTGGCCGGCCAGGAGGACCAAGAAATGACCGAGACACGGATAAGTGGCGTACGGCCGCGGCGGAGTTTCATATTTTCCCCCGGCCTGCGGCCCGACATGTTTCCCAAAGCACTGGCCTGCGGCACCGATATCGTCTGTGTCGAACTGGAAGACGGCATCGCGCCGAAGGACAAGGCCGCCGCCCGGGAAAGTGGTTTGGGACTATTTGCCGAACCACAAGCGGACGATGGCGTGGAGCGCATTGTCCGTATCAACTGTCTGCGCACGGAATTCGGTCTGTTGGATGTGCAGGCGGTCATTGCCTCCGCTACGCCGCCCCCCGCCCTGATGCTGCCCAAGGTGATGAGCCCCGACGAAGTGGTCTGGCTGGATGATCTGCTGACGGAGCGCGGCCACGACACCCGCCTGCACATCATCATCGAAACCAATCAGGGCTTGGAAGCGGCATACCAGATCGCCCAGGCCAGCCCCCGCATCGATGCGCTGTTCTTTGGCGGCGTCGACATGGCGGCCGAACTGCGTTGTAAAAATGCTTGGGAGCCGCTGCTCTATGCCCGCTCCAGGGTCGTCCATGCGGCGGCCTCCGTGGGCATCGACGCCATCGACGTGCCTTATCTGGACCTGGAAGACCTCGAAGGCATGGAACGTGAGGCGAGCCTGGCCCGCGACCTGGGCTTTTCCGGCAAGGGATCGATCCACCCCAAACAGATCCCCATCCTAAACGGCGTCTTCACCCCGGACGAGGCGGCGGTGGCCCACGCCCGGCGCATCCTGGCCGCCTTCGCCGATGCGGACACGGGCCTGGTGGTTGTGGACGGCAAGCTGATCGAAAAACCAGTGCTGCGCGAGATGAGCCGCATCATTGCCATCGCCGAGCGCGTGGCCGCGTAGCGGGACCGGACTGGTGGCGGAGAAAACCCAGCGCAGACTGGCGGCCATTGTTTCGGCCGATGTGGTTGGCTATTCCAAGTTGATGGGCGTGGACGAGACCGGCACGCTTGCCGACCTGTGGGCCCACCGCGCGGAATTGATCGATGCCTTAATCGAGGACCACGGCGGCCGCATCGTCAAGACCATGGGCGATGGCCTATTGTTGGAATTCGCCTCCGTGGTGGATGCCACTCAATGCATGATCGAAGTGCGGCAGGGCATGGCGGCGCGCAACGACGGCATCGACGTGTCACGGCGCATAGTCTTCCGGGTCGGTGTTAACCTGGGCGACATTATTATCGATGGCGATGATATCCTGGGCGATGGTGTCAATATCGCCGCCCGCCTGCAGGAGATCGCGGCGCCGGGCGGCGTGGCGATATCCGCCAGAGTGCATGAGGATATCCGCGACCGCCTGGACACTGCTTTCACGGACGGCGGCGCCCAAACCTTGAAGAATATCGCGCGGCCCCTGCAAATTTGGCGTTGGTCGCCTAACGATGCGACGCCGGACAAAGTCACCGAAACGGTCCTGCCCGGCAAACCCTCCATCGCCGTGCTGTGCTTCGACAATATGTCGTCGGACCCCGATCATGAATTTTTCGCCGACGGCATGGCCGAAGACATTATCACCGCCCTGTCGAAAATCTCCCGCATGCGCGTCATCGCCCGCAATTCCACTTTTGCCTATAAGGGCCAGGCCATTGACCTGCGCAAGGTCGCCTCGGAACTAGGCGTCCGTTATGTGCTGGAGGGCAGCATCCGCAGCGGCGGCAAACGCCTGCGCATCACCGCCCAGTTGATCGACGCCACCGATGGCAGCCACGTCTGGGCCGAGCGCTATGACCGTACTGTTGATGACATCTTCGATATCCAGAACCAGATCACCAAGGAGATCGTCACCGCCCTGCGCGTCAATCTGACCGATGGCGAGACGGCGGCGGTCGCGGCACGGGGCACGGATGATATTGATGCCTGGCAACTCGGTGTTCGCGCGACCGAACTGGTCCTGCGTTTCAATGCCTCCGACTATCTCGAAGCCCGTGCGCTGGCAGAAAAGGCCGTGGCGCGTGATCCGGACTACGCCTATGCCTGGGCAACTCTTGGCTTCACCCATTGGTTTGACGGCCGGTTGGGATATACCGGCGGTTCGGAAGCCAAGTTTGCCCGCGCACATGAATACGCCGAACGTGCCCTGGCCCATGATAATCCTATATCATGGGCGTTCGGGCTGAGTTTGATGGTCGCTGGCAGCCAAGGCCGCTACGATGACGGCATCACGATTGCGCGGCGAGGCTTCGATCTTCATCCCGGATGTGCTGAAATGCGCGCCTATCTTGCGATTGCCCTGACCCGTTCGGGAGAGTTTAAAGAGGCTCTTGGTCATTACCGCGCCGCCATGTTGCTCAACCCGTTTTCTCCGATCTGGTATCGCTCCAATCTGATCCGCAACTTGATGATGCTTGATGAATTTGATGAAGCGCTCGTTCTCGCGGATGAAATTCAGAGCACCGAGCCCGCGCATCTCAATTCCTGGATCTATAAGGCGTACTTGTTCGGCCAGATTGGGCGATCAGGCGACGCTGAAGAGGCTATCAGGGAAATTAGCCAAATTGCGCCGAATCTGCGCCTGGAACATGCGCCAGGGATATTGATGATCAATGACCCGGTCGCCACAAAACGATTCATCGATGGGCTGCGAGAGGCCGGACTGCCCGAATAACCGGCTACTCCGCCGCCCGCGCCCCGGACCCTGCCGCCGCTTCAATTGATGGTGAGAGATAGGCGCCTTGGCGCAACAGCTCCCGCTGGATAAGCCGAGGGTCGAGCGCGCGTGGTGCAATCCCCGCATCCGCCGACAACGCCGCCGCGACGCCGGCCGCCTGGCCGGTGAGCCAGCATTGGGGGATTTCGCGCAGGAACGAGTGGGAATTGGTGTCGCAGGCCACGTGCCGGCCAGCCGCCAGGACACCGTCGAGGCCGACCGGGACCAAAGCGCCGTAGGGCACGGAGATGTTCGGGAACTTCGGCGCCAGGGAGGTGGAGACACCGATTTCATTGTCCCAGATGGTGCCTTCGTCCCACTGGCTGCGCACCACTTTGTTTTCGCCCAGCAGGCGGCGGGAGTGGCGAACGCCGATTTGCGGCGCGCCCAGCATCAGGAAGGCGTTTTTGAAGCCCGGCGCATGTGCCTTGTAGGTTTCCAGATGACCGACGGTGAGTTGCCGGGAACGGATTTCGATTTCACTCAAATCCTCCACATCGATGGCGCTGTAGCCGGCCAGGCGCGGGCCCATGAACAGGGCGATGTCGTTGCGCCAGGAGACGAAGGGCCGTTCGAAATATTTCTGACGCTCCCGCCCCCGGGCCATGAAGTCCTTGAAACCTTGTTCGTCACCGGTCTTGAAATCGATCCAGCGGTTCATATCCACGCCGCCGATCATGAAGGCGGTGTTGATGCAGGAATGAATATCCGTGGGGTCGCTGTCGGTCTCGAAAGACAGACCGGCGCGGGCGAGGAGGTCCGCATCGCCCGTGGTGTCGATCACCACCTTGGCCAGCACCGCGTGGCGGCCTTCCTTGGATTCGAAGATGGCGCCGCGCATGGCGCCGTCCTCGACAATAGGTTCCACCGCGTAGGCATGGAACAGCAGGCGGACCTTTTGCTCCAGAGTCATTTGCATGGACAAGGTCTTCAGCGCCTCGGGATCAAGGGTGGGCGACCAGGTGGTGATGCCGTGAAAGGCCGCCGTGCGCTGGGCCCAATAGCGGGCCGTGGCCGCATCCGCCGAACCCCAATCGCTGCGTTCGGGGCCTTGCACTGCGTCCTTTGGCAGGCGGTCGAGGATATCCCGGGCCAGGCCGGCGATCACCTGCTTGCCGTTCCAATCCGACATGCGGTCGATCCAAATAACCAGGCCGCCCGTGGACAGCCCGCCCAGATGGTTATAACGCTCCACCAGCATGACCTCGGCGCCCAGGCGCCCGGCGGCGATGGCGGCCGCCGTGCCGGCCGGGCCGCCGCCCACAACCAACACATCCGTCTCGGCAAACACGGGGGTTTCCCGCGCCGCCTCTTTGACCGATGTGGCGGGGCGGGGCAGACGCGGCGCCCGGTCGGTGCCGTCGCCAAATACTTCCGTGATGCCGATGGTATTGGTGAAATTTTCGCCGCTCATGCTATCCTCGCCGTTATTCCGATACGGTCAGGCTAACATCATTTGCCGCCGCGCGACAAACCGAGGGAAGGGGCCGCCATGGGATATTATTTCCGGCGCCTGCCGTTGATCGCGGCACTATGCGGACTGCTGACACTTGTCCCAGGCTTGGTTTCGGCGACCGGCGATGGGCAAACCCGGGGGCAGATCCGGGCCGTGATCGAGAAGCAACTGGAAGCCTTTTCCCGCGATGACGGGGGGGCGGCCTATGCCGTCGCCTCGCCCATGATCCAGCGCCTGTTTGGCAACCCGGCCAACTTCATGGCCATGGTCCGCGCCGGCTATCCGCAGGTCTATCGCCACCGCCGGGCCGAATTTAGCGCTTTGAGGGAACTGAACGGCGAATTGGTGCAGCTTGTCACCTTCACCGGGCTGGATGGGCACAAAGTTTTGGCCATCTATTCCATGGTGAAGGACAACACGGGCAGCTGGCGCATCAACGGCTGCCGCCTGTTGCAAAAGGGTGAATTAGGCGCCTGATACCAAGTATCAGTCGCGTGGCATCATTCGCCCGAAGGGGCCTCGGTGAATGATAAGTAGGCCAGCGTAAACATAAAGGCGCCGAAAGTATAAAAAACAAGTATTAAGAACAAAATTTCGAGCATGGACATGGAAAACCTCTCAACTATATCTCCATGTCTATGCATTAATTTGATAACTTTTTCCTTGATCTATATTAATATTTGAAGTTGTCTTTTAATATTGCAAATCATTCACAATTATTGTTATCCGATGTTCTTGTGCATGAAGGCCAGAACCTTTTCCCAGGCATCCTCGCTGACTTGTTCGCGATAGCGTTCGGGATTGCCGAACATCTGAAATCTGTGGCCGGCGTCGTCGTATTGGTGAAATTCGTGGTGAACGCCGGCGGCGGTCAAGGCCTTGGACATGCCGTCCACATCGTCGGGTGAAGGGTTCTGGTCCTCGTTGCCGAAGAAACCGGCGACGGGGCAGTTAATATTTCCGGCCAGATCAATAGCGGGGGGCGTGTCGGGCCCCATGGGCAACTTCACCCGGCCGCCATAGAACATGGCGCAGGCGGCTAGTTCGGGAATATGGCAGGCCCCCAGCCACGAGACCCGGCCGCCCCAGCAATGACCGACGATGCCGACGCGGGCGCTGTCCACCTGGTCCTGGCCGGCGAGCAGATCAAACGTGGCGCGCAAATCCAGGGCCGTCCAATCATCGCGGAATGCCTCGCGCTTGAGCTCGATGGTTTCCGCCTTGGGCCACCAATGAAAGATGAACGGCACGGCGACGGCAAAGCCGTTCCGGGCATAGCGTTCCGCCGCCTTCAGGGTAAAGACGTCATTTTCAATGCCCGTGTGCCCGACGGGAATATGCTGGGCCAGGATGATGCCCTGATGGGGGCCGGGGCCGTCGGGGAGGAAGAGAAAAACCTCCATCTCGCTGTCGTTCACCGTGACGGTTTGAATGTTGTGCATGTGCTTGCCTTGTATCAATTTGTTCGCGAAGGGGCTTTATACCAAGCGACGTTGATCAAGACCTATTGAGATCGTCTTGCAGGTCCCTCGGGTAGGAGTGAAGCCGCAGTTGATGTGGGACATCATCAAGGCTTCATGACGCCATCCGAGGGACCTGGGAGACGACCGGAGGCGCCCTTCGAAGGCTTTCGGATGGCGTCGCGCGCGCCTAACGATACCCCGTATCGCGGCGGCCCACGCTCCTACCCGAAAACCTCCGAAAGGCGTCTCAATAGATCTTTATCAACGTCGCTTGGTATAAAGGGTAGCGGACCGCGTTTGAGGGATAGATGGCGGCATGAGCATTTGGAACAGAGTTGTTCGCGGCGTGGGCGGTGCCTTGGGTGGACCGCTGGGCGCCTTGCTTGGCGGGCTGGCTGAGCAAGCGGCGGATACCCTGCGCCAGATCACCGGCGAACCGGGGAATGGCACCCAACAGGTTGCCTTTACCATCGGCGTCATTGCCCTTGGCGCAAAAATGGCCAAGGCGGACGGCCAGGTGACCCGTGACGAGGTGGAAGCTTTCAAACAGGTCTTCAAGATTTCGCCCGAGGATATGAAGGATGTCTCCCGCGTCTTCAATCTGGCGCGCAAGGATGTCGCCGGGTTCGAGGCCTATGCGGGCCAAATTGCCGGTTTGTTCGAGCCCGGGTCGCAAACCCTGGAAGATCTGCTGCACGGTCTGTTTCACATTGCCAAGGCGGACCAGGTGGTGCATCCGGCGGAACTGGAATATCTAGGCAAGGTGGCGGAAATTTTCGGTTTTGATGCCGCCGGTTTCTCCCGTATCCGGGCCTATCATCTGGGCCCCGACCTGGCCGACCCGTACACCATTCTGGGCATCGAGGCCGATCTCGATGACGATGGGGTGAAGCAGGCTTGGCGCGCCCTGATCCGGGAGAACCATCCCGACCGCGCCATCGCCCGCGGCCTGCCCCAGGAATTCATCGATCTGGCGACCGAAAAGCTGGCCACCATTAATGACGCCTATGACAGGATCAGCCGCCAGCGCGGCTTTAAGTAGACGTTTCAATTAGGAGTGCGACATGAAAATCGATATCGAATATTGTATGCAATGAAACTACGAACCCAATGCCCTCCGTGCGAGGGACCGGATCGTAGCTAGGTATGGCGCCGAGGTGAGTCTAACCGCATCGGGCGGCGGTAAGTTCGAAATCACCGTCGATGGCCGCCTGACCTACTCAAAAAAGGCCGAGGGCCGCTTCCCCACGGACGAAGAACTGGACGCGCTGGCCTAGAGCACAAGGCAGCCCGCGGCATCAGGCTCGGTCGCCATGCGGCCTTCACGCGGGCGGGGCCGGGTCCAGAATGCCTGCTTCGCAGGCCTTGATCTGCAAGGCCAGAAACTTTGAATAAATGCGTACATGGGGCAGGCCGCCGGCGGTAAACCACAGGCCGGGCTGTGCCGTGCGGCGCCACATATTGCGTAATTCGCCTTCCCCATCAAAGCCCCAGACGGGCCCGATCTTCTCGGCCACCCCATCACCCAAGGTGGCGCGGACGACCTCCTGCTGGTTCTTGTAGCCGGTCGCCGTCACCAAAAGATCGGCCGCCACGATGGTGCCGTCTTGCAAGCGGACGCCTTCGGGCACGAATTTTTCGATCTGGTCATAATGCATCAGGCCCACCTGACCATCTATGATCAGCTCCGAGCAGCCCACGTTGAGGCAATAGCCGCCGCCGCGGCGCAGATACTTCATCTGCAGGCCGGTATTGTCGGGCGGCCCGAGATCGAGCCGGAACCCCCGTGCCGTCAGCCCGTCGAGCAAGTCCTTGTCCGCCGCCTGCATGGCGCGGGCCATCATTTGGTAACCCTGAACCAGAACCAGGTAGGGCGATGCGGCGGCGAGGAGGTCGCAATCCTCGGTCGGCGGCCCTTCATCATACAGGGCATAGATCTTTTGCGCCTCGTCAATACTGGCGATCAGGGTGGTGCCCCGTTGGATGAGGGTTACATCAACGCCGCTGGCATGCAGATCCTGAGCCACGTCATGGCCGCTGTTGCCGGTGCCCAGGACCAGGGCCTTGCGGCCCTTCCATTGATGGCCGGAAAGATAGGCACCCGAATGCATGACGTCGCCCGCGAAGTCATGCAGGCCCGGCAGATCCGGGTGAATGGGAATGCCGCTGACCCCGGTGGCGAAAACCACGTGACGGGGATGGATGACGCGTTCGCCGCCCTTCGCGCCATTCCCGCGGTTTAACGTAATGTCCCACCGTCCGGCGGCCTCGTCATAGCCCCCGCCGCCCAGGGAGGTGGCGGTCCAAACGTTCAATTCCATGGTCTCGGCATAGGTCTCGAACCAGTTGGCCAGTTTATCCTTGGGGATATAGAGCGGCCAGTTGGGTGGAAACGGCATGTAGGGCAGATGGTTGACATGGGTCTGATTGTGCAGCGCCAGGGCGTGGTAACGCAGGCGCCAGCTGTCGCCGATCCTCTCGGTCCGGTCGATGACCAGGGTATCGATGCCAAGCTGGCCCAGACAGGCGGCGATACCCAGACCCGCCTGGGCGCCGCCAACCACCAGAACATCCGGCTCATGCTCGGCGTAGGCCTGGGCCTTGTTCCGCAGGTCGAGCCAGTTGTCGCCGCCAAATTCGCGGGAATAACCTTCGCCGTCCGGGCGGTGGGCCCCGATGCGTTCTTCATGGCCGGTGATCTGTTCCAGGGCCGTCGCCAGCACCCAGGCGCGCCAATCGTCTCCATCCCCTTCTTCACCGTAGCCATCTTCTCTGTTCAGGACCAGGCGGAGGACACCATTGGCCGGTCCCACCGCGGTCTCGAAAGCGATAATGGCCTCGATCGTCTCGGTTCCGGCCCGCGATACCAGGCGCGGCGGGGTGCGGCGGCGGGCGATTTGAAATCCTGTGGCCTGGGTGCCGGGCTGGGTTTGCCGCAGTCTGGCGGCGATATCGTCCCGGCCGTTCATGGTCCGAATATGCCCGGTGAAGGCCACCAAGTCGCGCCAATGCCCCGTCGTCAGGAACAGCGCCGCCGCGCCGTCCGCGTCCCCCGACCCCAGGGCCGTGTCGAAGGCATCCAGCCAATCGCTGACGATTTCCGCTAATCGTTCCCCGGGCGTTGCCTCGGGTAATTCCTCGGCTAATGCCATGCTCGTCTCCTCAGCGTTTGCTTTTTTGAAATAATATCCGGGTTGGAGCAGATGTCTAGCCGCCCTGCCGGGTCGAAATTAGTGAAAGTCGCCGCCGGGATTGAAATTTTCGTCTTTCGCCAAGACACCTTGACCGGGAACGAAGTTCACTTCGACGCGAATGCCGTCGGGATCTTCACACAGGACATAGTAATATCCGGGCGCCCAGGGGCCTTCCTTGGCCGGGCTGACAATATGGGCGTTCATCTCCACCAACAATGCCGCAACGGCATCCACGTCCTCGCGGGAGCGGGCGCGGAAACAGATATGGTGCAGCCCAACCCGGCCCTGCACGAACCGCTCGCCGGCATGTTCGGCTAGGCAGGGCTCAATGCCCAGGGCCGTGCGGGCGCCAACGAAATAACACATTTCGGACCCGTCAAAGACGCATTCCATCCCCAGCGCCGGCATCAGCGTTGCGTAAAATGCCTTGGCTTTGTCGAACTGGCTGACGGTTAGTATGACGTGGGCCATGCCATTGACGGTGATCATCTTGGTTTTCCCCAAATTTTGGACCTGCTGTGTGAAACTTGATTGTTCTACGCCAAGAATTTATTGCGGCCAAATGTTCCGGCCTATATATACGCGCCGATATGATTGTATCGCGTACATTCGAAATTTCAGCTCCGCCGGCCGGTTGCTCCGTAAAAATTTCCGAATTTTTCAACTATTGGCGTTCGATCCACCCGGACCGCTCGGAAATCGTATTGCCTGGACGTCAGCATTTCGACCCCATGGACATACCCGGGTTGTTGCCAAACATCTGGTTGCTGAATGTCTTTCACAACCCACCCCGTTTTCACGTTCGGCTGGCGGGAACGGTCATAACCGAATACTCCGGCCGGGACGCAACCGGCAGGTGGTGTCACGATATCTATGACGATTTCGAGGAAACGGGCGGCTACCGTTGTATCACCGCCTGCGCGCGTGACGGCAGGCCACAGTTTCGCGTTGGCTCGGTGATCGCCAATCCCGGCCGTACCCATATGACGGCGGAGCGCCTCTACCTGCCCTTGGCAAGCAACGGGCGTGACGTGGATGTCATGGCGAATATGACCCAATATCTTTAGAGCTATTCAAGATTGATCCGTGCCGTCTGAATGCCGTTACGCGGAACCTCGCCGCAACAGCAGACTGACCCCGTAACCGAACACCAGGCCCCAGAACGGGGCGCCCACGTTCAGAAAGGCGATGCCGGACAAGGTGACCAGGAAACTGACCAGGGCGCCCAGGGCGTGCGGCCCGCCGAAGGCCGTGGTGAAGGCGCCCTGCAGCACCGCCAGCATGGCCAGGCCGCCGAGCAGGTTGATGAAGACCGCCGGCAGGACCAGGCCCAAACCGGTGGTAAAGGGCGCAAACAAGCCGAACAGAATGGCCAGCAGGCCGAATATGACACCCGCCATGTAGCGCCGCTCCTTGACGCCGGAGGTGTTCAATATGGCATTGGCGGGTCCCGTGACGCAGGTGGGCACGGAGCCAAAGGCGCCGAACAACAGGCTGCCCAGGCCGCAGGCCACGGTCAGATTGTTTTCGGGCGGCTCAAACCCGGCCTGGCGCAAAATGACAAAACCTTGGGCATTCTGTGCCGCGATCACCGTCACCGCCAGGGGCACTACCAGTTCGCCCAACGCCCGCAAGGTGAACTCCGGGGTATAAATGATGGGCTCAACCAGGGTCAGGGCCGGGATCTCCACCCCCGCCATCTGGCCCGAAGTGACAATGACAATCGTGCCCGCGGCCAGGGCGCACAAAACGGGCGGCAGTACGCGGCCCAGGCGGGGGATGGCCGTGGGAATGGCGAAGGCGACCACCATGGCCCCGGCCATCACCGTCGCTTCGCCAAAGGCGGTGATGATGTTCAGGCCAAAGGGCAGGAAAACGCCGGCCACCATGGCCATGACAATGGGCATGGGAATGGCCGCCATGATGCGGGTCACCAGGCCGGTGACGCCCAGAACGGTGAGCAGCAGGCCGCAGACCAGACAGGCCCCCAGTACCTCGGCAAAGCTGAGATGTTGCAGGGCGCCGCCGACCAGCACGGCGCCGGGAATGGTCCACATCAGGGCGATGGGCTGGCGGAAAACATAACTGAACACCATGGTCAGCATGCCGCCGAAGGCAAAGGCGGCAAAGACCCAGGAGCTGATATCCTCGGGCCGCAGGCCGCCCTGGCGGCCCACCGCCAGAATTATCACCACCGGACCCGAAATGGCGAACAGCCAGGCCACCAGGGCATTGACCACATTGTGGCGGTCAATACCCCGGAGGCATTCCTTCAGTCCCGGCAGGGGCCGGGGTGGTGGCTCCAGAATAGCCAGTGGTTACTCCGCCACGATAAGGTTGGATAGGGTACCGATGCCTTCGATTTCGATCTCGCAGACATCGCCGTCCTTCATCCAGACCTGTGGTGTTCGTGCTGCACCCACGCCGGGCGGCGTGCCCATGATGATGACGTCGCCTGGACACAGCGTCATGGCCTCGGTCAAGGTTTCGATCACCGTTTCCACGTCAAAGATATGCTGCCCGGTATTGGAATCCTGCATGCTCTCGCCGTTCAGGCGGCATTGAATGCGTAGATCGTTGACCGGCTTGGGCAATTCGTCGGGGGTCACCAGTTCCGGCCCGAAGCCGCCCGAGGCGTCGAAGTTCTTGCCCATGGTCCATTGCGGTGCCTTGAACTGATAGCTGCGGATGGAGCCGTCATTGAAGCAGGAATAGCCCGCGACATGGGACAGGGCGTCGGCCTTGGCAATATGCCGCCCAGCCTTGCCGATGATCACCGCCAATTCGGCTTCCCAGTCATAATCCGAGGCCGCCTTGGGCAGGATCATGGGCGTGTTATGCGCGGCCATGGTGGTCGGCGTGCGCATGAAGATGATGGGATAGTCGGGAATATCGGCGCCGGTTTCGATGGCATGGTCGCGGTAATTCAGGCCGCAGCACAGAATTTTCGGCGGCTTGGTCACCACGGGCAGGTAGCTGGCGCCGGCCGCCGGGATCAAGGCGTCATCAGGGGCGGCAGCGGCGGCCTGGGCGGCTTTATCAAGCGCGTTGGCTTCCAGAAGCGCGGTCATGTCGTTGGGCAAGTCCGGCGCGGCCTTGGACAGATCCACATAATTGTCGCCCCGGCGGACGCCGAGAATTTGCTGGCCGTTGTGTTGAAGGGTCGCGATACGCATGATGTCGGTCCGTCCTGTATTTGCAAAGATGTTTTGGCAACGTTGGGGCGCAATTTACGCCGTTGCCGGGGCAATGCATAGTGTCCAGGTTAGACAAGGGGTGGTGAATATGACGAAACAGGACGAATTTACCGGTGTCGGCCTGCCGGCCGGGAACAGTTTGGATACGGTTTTGACGGGGCGGCGGTTCGAGGCGTTGGAGAACTTCTTTCGCACCTTCGCCATCCGCCCGGGCGACCGCATGGTCTTTCTGGCCGACCGTAAACTGGACCCACGGGTCATTCACGCCATTTGCGGTTTGGCCCGCGCGCGCGGCGTGGACCCCTGGGTGGTCATGAACGAAAGCTCCCAGCATACCGAGGTGCCGGCCGAAATCCGGCCCATGCTGGAGCAGGCGACATTCGTCGTTTCCACCTGGTTTTGCTCCATCATCGATCCGTTCTGCATTGCGCTGCGCGGCAAGGGCCAGCGCTGGGTGAAGATTACCTACTTCCGCGATCTTGACCTGCTCGACACCCCCCAGGCCCGCTTCCCCATCGATCTTGTGGGCGAGATTATCCGCCAGACGGCGGCGCAATATCCGTCCTCGGGGAATTTCGATCTGCATTTCACCTGCCCCCGGGGCACCGACCTGACGATCAAGTTTAGTGAAGCCATGCGCGGCAACTTGCTGGGCTCGAACCGCTGGCGCGGCCAGATGACGGCGGAGGAGCCGGGCGCCTATGTCCACTACCTGCCGACCCACGGCCCGAACCTGTATGACCGCACCTCGGTCAACAACGACGATGACGTAGCGGTTTCCCTGAACGGCGTCGTGGTGCCCAACTGGGCAGTAGGTTTCGAGCGGCCGTTCGACGAGGCCATCCGGGTGCTGTTTCACGATGATCGTGTCACCGGCGTCGAAGGCAACAGCGAGACCGCCGCAATTTTGCGCGAGATGCTGATGGGCGGCCAGATCATCGAACTGGGCTGCGGTTTCAACCCCAAGGCGCCTCGGCACACCATTTACCCGGCCGGCTCAAACTCCCCCGGCGCCCTGCATTACGGCATTGATCTGGCCCAACCCTCCGACTACATCCGCCGCACCATGCCCGATTGGGAGGAACCGCCCGTGCACATGGACCTGATCAGCTTCGACGCCACTGTAACGGCGGGCGACTGG
>JAYGEA010000060.1:0-27968 GCA_046582635.1 Alphaproteobacteria bacterium | reverse complement strand
TCGGCTGGTCCTCCCAGCCGACAGTGTGGACTGTTACCTATGTCGTGACGTAAATGTGTTACCTATCTCGTGACTAAGGACCAAGCCAGCCCGCTCCCCCACCCGGCCACCCACGGAAGCATGATCCCAAAAATAACTGGGGGGTGGCCGGATGGGGGAGCGGGCGGCGCGGATCAAGCTTGAA
Organism: Alphaproteobacteria bacterium; assembly: GCA_046582635.1. Taxonomy (GTDB): domain Bacteria; phylum Pseudomonadota; class Alphaproteobacteria. The sequence continues at coordinate 27,784 of JAYGEA010000060.1, read as the reverse complement.
AAGCGCTATCTCTCGCCTGGTTCCAGGTCGAGATCCAGCTGCTCCCGCAAGGCCTGGTAATAGTCCGGGTCCGCAAGGGTGGCGAGGGCGATATAGTCCTCGTCGTTCATGGCCGCTCGAAGCGGGATCGCCTGAGCGCCGAAGCCGATCGCATGGCGCAATTTCGGCTGCGCCGCCGTCAAGGCGTCCTCGATGGTTTCGGCCAGGCGTTCGGCCGGCGTGGCATCGGCGATACCGACACTGTAAAACCGACCGTTGCGGCGCATGGCCGTTTTGTAGGGCGAGGCCCGGTCGTAATGCACCGGGGTATTGTCGAAGATGGCCGAGGCAGTGACCCCCGGTTCGATGATCGCCACACGGATGCCGAACGGGGCGACCTCTTGCGCCAGGGCCTCCGAGAAGGCTTCAATGGCAAATTTCGAGGCGCAATAGGCCCCCTGGTTGGCCCAGGCAATGCGCCCCAATAGCGATGATATGTTGATGATGGCGCCGCTGCCCCGCTCCCGCATAGCGGGCAGGACAGCCTGGGTCAGCTTTACCGGACCCCAATAATTGGCTTCGAACAGGGCACGGTGTTCATCCTCCGGGTAGGTCTCGATGGGGGATGACGAGGATAGGCCGGCGTTGTTGATCAGTATATCGATGCGGCCCTCGGCCGCCATGATCCGGGCCGCGCAGTCCAGCATGGATTGATTGTCGGCCACATCCAGGGTTTCAATTACCAGATTAAGGTTTTCCGCCGCCGCCGCCGCGCCAAGCTGGTCGCCCTTGGCGGTATTGCGCATGGTGGCATAGACCTTGTAGCCCCGGCGCGCCAGGCGCAGGGCCGTCGCATGGCCAATCCCCGTGCTGGTTCCCGTGATCAGACAAATTTGCATGCTTGTTCCTCTGCTTTTTCTTAGCCATAAACCCAATATAACAGCCCGGCGCCCAGCAACAGACGATAAATCACGAACGGGGTGTAGGAGGCATGGCGCAGCCACCGCATCATCAAACTGACGGCCAGCAGGGCGGTGACAAAGGCCAGCGCGGCGGCCATCAGGGCGTCCACGCCCAGGGCTAATTGACCGCTTTGCAGCACTTCCAGGCCTTGGTAACCGCCCGCCGCCAAGATGATCGGAATGGACAACAGCAGCGATATGCGGGCCGCGTCATCCCGTTCGAAACCCAGGACCCTGGCGGCGGTGATGGTGATGCCGGAGCGCGAGGTGCCAGGGATCAGGGCGAGGATCTGGGCCACACCGATCAGCAAAATCCCGCCATAGCCCAACTGGTCGATCCGATTCAACCGCAGGCACCAAGTGTCCGCCGCCCACAACAGCACGGCAAACACCACCGTGGCCCAGGCGATGACCAGCGGTGAGCGCATTTGCGCCGCATAGCCCTGGCTGGCCAGCACATAACCGGCTGCCAGGGCCGGCACGGTGCCTAACGCAATCAACAGGAGAAGCCGCCCCCCAGGCGTGAGTTGCCCGCGCAACAGATCGAGCAGACCCAGCACCATGGCGCCCACGTCCTGGCGAAAATACAGCATCACCGCGCCCAGGGTGCCCAGGTGCACGGCGATATCGATGGTCGGTCCCTGGTCCGGCCAAGCTCCCGCCAACGGCACCAGGATCAAATGGGCCGAAGATGAAATCGGCAGAAACTCGGTCAGGCCCTGGACCATGGCGACAACAATCAGATGCAGCAGGCTCACATGATAACTCCGGGCCGGCCCGCGATTCGGGGCCAGGCAATTGAAGCACTAATACCGGATAGCGCCAACCGCCCAGGCTGGCTAGAAAGTGTCATGGATAAACAGATTTCAAAATGCCTCGCCGCCCTCGATTGGCGCCACATGGCCGATCAGAACAAAGCCAACGGTCATGCCCGGAGCGGACCCTTGCTAAGCGCGGGGGACTGCGCGGGTCTGATCGCCCTTTACCATGACGAAGATCGATTTCGCAGCACCGTGGACATGGCCCGCTATCGCTTTGGCCAGGGGCAATACAGATACTTCGGCAATCCCCTGCCGCCCCCTGGTTGCCGGCCTGCGCCATCACCTCTATGACCATCTGGCCCCCATCGCCAATGCCATGGCGGCCAAGTTGCCAGGTGAAAAATCCTATCCGGACGACCTGGAGAGCTATCGCGCTGTCTGTCACCATGCCGGCCAGACCAAACCGACGCCGCTGCTGCTGCGCTATGAAGCGGGCGGCTATAACCGCCTGCACCAGGACCTCTACGGCGGCGAACATTTTCCTCTACAAGCGGTATTTTTGTTGAGCCGGCCCGGTTTGGACTTCACCGGTGGTGAGTTCATGTTGCTGGAGAACCAGCCCCGGGCCCAATCCATCGGCCGGGCGATCACGCCCGAGCAGGGCGAAATGATCATCATTCCCGTCCGCGAACGGCCGGTTTTGGGCAAAAAGGGATATTTTCGCGCGCCCATGCGCCACGGTGTCAGCCCGCTGCAATCCGGTTTGCGGTATACCTTGGGGGTGATTTTTCACGATGCCGAATAGGCCGGTTGCCCGAAACCGGCTATTATCTCCGCCATGTTATCGCCGAAACAGCCGACCATTGCTTCCGCATCCGGTGACCGGGTATTTACGACCTTTCCCGTCGCCGTGCTGACCATCGTGCTGAATGTCCGCGAACAAGTGCTTTTACTCTCCCACCCCGACAGCCCCGGTAAATGGGAAGTGGTCAACGGCGGGTTGGAGGCCGGCGAAACCGTCTGGGACGGCGCCATGCGGGAATGCACGGAGGAATTGGGCGGGGAAGTCAGGCTCCGCCCTATTGCCACCCTGCACGCCTTGACCGTGGCCTATGACGAGGCCATCTCGCATATGATCTCGTTGATCTTCGTGGCCGCTTACGACGGCGGCGATATTTGCCCCGGTGACGACATGTTGGGCAGCCGATACCAATGGGCGGATATCTCCGCTATCCTGGCGGGCCAGGTCAACGTCATCGTCCCTTGTGGGCAACCCTGGCTGTTCGCCCGGGCCCAGGATGTCTACAAACTATGGCGGGCCGACAATGTGGAGCTGCAAATCAAGCTGACCGCGCCCCACAAATGAATGGCTAAATCCGGTCCGCGCCGTAGTACAGCATGACCTTGTGCTGGGCCTCGGCGAAGAACAGCCAGCGTTCGATGATGACGCCGAAGCTGACGCAGACGGCGGCCAGGGCGGCGGCGGCGAGGCTAAGGATGCCGGAACTGGCGGTTTGTAGGATGATCAGCACTAGGGGTGCGAGAAAGGCCAGCAGGTGTGTCAGGCGGCGCAGCTTGTCGGCGTGTTTGCGGGCGACGGTATAGCCCATTTCCTTCAACAGGTAATTGTCCTGCACATGGGGCGGGTCCAGAGGCCGCACCTGCTCGAAACCCGGTACCTCGCCCAGGCCCAGGGCGGAGGCCGCGCTGCTTTCGCCCCGGGCATTGTCGATGGCCCGCCAATAGGAAATCTTGACCAGCCAGCCGCCGGCCAGGGCGGCGAAACAGATCGCCTTGACCAGCTCGTGGCTATCGGTGAATGGCGTCAGCACCGCGTTCAGCCAGACCGCGCCGCTGGCCAGGGCCAGGAGCAGATAGCCGGGCGCCACCAGGGGGTGATGCCAGCGGGGAATGGCGGCCAACGAGCGGTAAATCATGGCGGTGGCATAAACCGTGGCCAGGGCTATGACCGCCGCCAGCCAGCCAACCTGCAGCCAAGCGCCGTCGTGCCGTTGCAGAACCAGCCAGCCGAAGGCGAATAACAGGGCGGGAATATAGGTCGCCACCGCCAGGACCCCTTCGCGCGACAGCCAGGACGACCGCCATTGACTGAAGGCCCGCCAGGATCGTTCGGGCCGGCCCAGATGCGCGGTGGAGACCAACAGCCCGGCGGTGATCAGGCCCAGGGACAAGCCAAGCGCCAACAGGCCAAAGGCCGGGTCATGAGGCAGGCGGTCCAGGGCGCGCAACAGGCCCAACAGGGCCAGCAGGCCATAGCCAGCGCCGGTGGCGGTGGTAAGGAATATGACGGAATACGCTGGATGCATCTTTACAGGCCAATGTTAGCGGGAGAGAACCCGGTCGATCCAGTCCAGGAAACCGCCCGAGGTGGGGGCGTCATCCAGACGGGCGCCGGCAGCGGTCGCCGCCGGCTGGCGGGGGGGCAGATAGCGGTTGGTGGGTTTCAGGCCCAGTTCGGGCATCAGCTCCACCCCGCCCCGTTCGGCGGTCAGTTTCGAGACCGCTGAAGCCGGATCATTGAAATCGCCGAAATGCCGGGCCCGGGCCGGGCAGGCACTGACGCAGGCGGGCTGGCGGTCTTCGGGCTCCAGATTCTCGTTATAGATACGGTCGATGCACAGGGTGCATTTCTTCATCACGCCGCCGTCTGTGTCGAATTCCCGGGCGCCATAGGGGCAGGCCCAGGAACACAGCTTGCAGCCGATGCAGATGTCTTCATCCACCAGCACGATGCCGTCTTCGCTGCGTTTGTACGAGGCACCGGTGGGGCAGACCGTGACACAAGGGGCATCCTCGCAATGCAGGCAGGAGCGCGGGAAATAGACCGTGCGGCCGCTCTCTGCCTTGTTGTCGGCCGGGCTGGTTTCAAAGCCGTGCACCCGGTTCAGCCAGACCCCATCCACGTCCTTGCCATAAGGGTCGGTATCGGGAAGGGGCGCGTGATAACCGGCGGTGTTCCATTCCTTGCAGCTGACGGCGCAGGCGTGGCAGCCAACGCAGGTATCCAGATCGATGACCAGGCCAAGGCGTTTCGGCGTGGGCAATTTCGGCAGGGATGTCATGATTTATTGCCTCCGAACCGGGCACCGTAACGCAAAATATCGGGACGAGGCCGCACGCCGGGCGGCAGGGGCAGCGTGTCGAAGCTGGGTTCCGTGACCGCATCCTCCGCCGGCGCCTTGGATATGCGCACGCGAAGATCAAACCAGGCAGCCTGGCCCGTTATAGGATCGGCATTGGCCAAGCGGCCGCCCTGCTCTCCCGGCGGCAACAAGTCTTCAATCAAATGGTTCAACAGAAAGCCCTTTTTTGCTTCTGGCGCGTCCGGCGCCAAATTCCAGGCCCCCGACCGCTTGCCAATGGCATTCCAGGTCCAGACCGTGTGGTCGTTGACCCCGGCCATGATCCGCACTTGCGCCTTGATGCGGCCATGGCGGCTTTCCAGATAGACCCAGCCGTCGTCTTCGATGCCCTGGGCCTTGGCCACGGTTTCGGAAATATACAGCCGGTTGGCGGTATGGATCTGCCGCAGCCAGGCGTTCTGGCTGCCCCAGGAATGATACATCGCCGCCGGCCGTTGGGAGATGGCATGCAGGGGGTAATCTTCCGACGTGGTGCCATCCACGGCGCTGGGCGGATACCAGATCGGCAGGGGGTCGAAAAAGCGCTCGATCCGTTTGCGGTATTGATCGGGCGGCTGCGGCTCGCCAACCCCGCGCGCCGCAAGGCGGAATTTCTGCAAGGCTTCGGTATAAAGCTGCAGGACAATAGGCTCTGCGTGGCCAATGAAGCCCATCTTGACGGCATAATCCAGATAGGCCCGGTTGCCGTGCTTGAAATAGCGGGCTTCCGGCGCGATTTCGTCCCGCCAGAAACATTCGTTGTCGATATAGGCCTGCAGTTGGTTGGGGTTCGGTGCGCCGACGCCCTGATCCTGGCCATCCTCGCCCCGCCAGCCGGCCAGGGAGCCGACACCCGGGGTCCGTTCATGATTGACCAGATAGTCCGGATAGCCGCCCGGATATCGCGCCGCGCCGTTGGCGTCGACCAGGCCGGGCAGGCCCAGGCGCACGCCCAGGTCCAGCAGGACGTCCTGGAACGGGCGCACATCGCGCAGGGTTTCCAACACCGGCTGGCGGATCGCGTCCGCCGGACCATCGGCGTTGGAGATCGGGCGGTCCAGCATGGAGACGCAGTCCCAACGCTCCAAATACGTGGTGTCGGGTAAAATCAGGTCGGCATAGGCCACGGTTTCGGAAAAGAACGCGTCGGAATAGATGATATGCGGGATTATATAGTTCCCGTCCGCGTCCTTGTCGGTCAGCATGGCCATGGTTTCGGTGGTATTCATGGACGAATTCCAGGCCATGTTGGCCATGTACATGAACAGGGTATCCACTGGATAGGGATCGCCCCGGTGGGCATTGGCGATCACCGTGTGCATCATGCCGTGGGCCGACATGGGCGCTTCCCAGCTAAAGGCGTGATCAATGCGGCAGGGGGCCCCGTTGGCCTCCACCAACAGATCATCGGGGCCTTGGGGAAAGCCCAGGGGCGGGCCGCCCAGGGGCTGGCCGGGCACCACGTCGCCGGGCTTGCCGGCCGGTTTCAGACCGGGCGGCGCCGGTTTCGGGAACGGTGGTTTGTAGCGGAAGCCGCCCGGCACATCGATGCTGCCCAGCAACATCTGCAACAGATGCAAACTGCGGCAGGTCTGGAAGCCGTTGGTGTGGGCCGAAATACCGCGCATGGCATGGATCGCCACGGGGCGGCCGATCATCTGGTCGTGGTGGCGGCCGGCCCAATCGGTCCAGGGCACGTCCAGCACTACCTCTTCTTCAAAGGCCGCATGGGCCAGTTCGGCGGCCACCTTGCGGATGGCCGGGGCGGAAATGCCGGTCTGATCGGCAACCGCGTCGGGGCCGTACTGCGGGTCCAGATAGCGTTCCGCCAGCAGATGGAACACCGGCACGCCGGTGCGCCCATCGGGCAGGGTGACGCGGTCTTTCAAACTGGGCGCGATGTCGCTCGCAAGGGCGCTGACCACGGCGCCTTGCACGCTGTCCCAGCACAGGGGATTGCCGTCATCGTCCCGGGCGAACAGGCCGTCATCATCGGCGCCTGGGTCTTCGATCACCAGCCAGGGCGCGTTGGTGTAGCGGGCCAGATAATCCAGATCCACCTTGCCCGCGCGCAGCAACTCGTGGCACAGGGCCAGAACCAGCAAACCGTCGCTGCCCGGCGTCACGGCGAGCCATTGATCGGCAATGGCGGCATAGCCCGTGCGCACCGGATTGACCGCCACGTACTTGGCGCCGTTTTGTTTCAGCGTCGCCAGGCCGGTCTTGATGGGATTGCTGTCATGGTCTTCCGCCACCCCGAACATCATGAAATAGCGGCAATGCTCCCAATCCGGCTCGCCGAACTCCCAAAACGATCCGCCTATGGAATAAAGGCCGCCGGCGGCCATGTTGACGGAACAAAAGCCGCCATGGGCGGCGTGATTGGGGGTGCCGAACTGGCTGGCCCACCACCCTGTCAGGGCCTGGCTTTGATCCCGCCCGGTGAAAAACGCCAGCTTGCGCGGATCCTCCGCGCGGATCGGCGCCAGCCACGAGGTCGCCAGTTCCAACGCCTCCTCCCACTCAATGGGTTTGAACTCGCCGCTGCCCCGTTCGCCGACCCGCAACAATGGTTGCGACAGCCGCGCCGGGGAAAGATGCTGCATGATGCCGGCGCTGCCCTTGGCGCACAGCACGCCCTGATTAACGGGATGGTTCTTGTTGCCCTCGATATAGCGCAACTCCCCATCCCGCAAATGCACCTTGATGCCGCAACGGCAGGCGCACATGTAGCAGGTGGTGTATTTGATCTCGTCCGAGACTTCCGGCGACAGATCAACGCGTTCGGCATCTTTGGCCGCATCCGCTTCGGCAATGGTCATACAGGTGGGCTCCCACGCGCCGCATTCCTGCGGTATTGAATTCGGACGATCATAATTGACTGGCGGTAAGTGTACAATTGGCTGGCGGCAAATCTATTTGTTCCCCACCGCGCGGTGGAGGGCGGCGCGGGCCAGCAGATGGGTGGAATCCAGTATTGGCAGCGGCGAATTGGTCTCGTCGATGATCAGCGGTAATTCCGTACAGCCAAGGATCACCGCCCCGGCATGGCCTCCTGTACGTTGAGGGTACACTGCACCGCGTCGACCACCGAGGGGAACTCCGACAGAAAGCCGTTGCCCATGGTTTTGACGATACGCCCGCCGTGTTCGGCAATAGCCGGGTCGATCAGTTCCACGCGGTGGGCCGTCGGGGCGGCCAGGGTGCCGGTTTCGTCCAGGCTCATGAGCCGGGAATAGCGGTCACGGCGGGATAGATTTCAAGGTTTCTCCGCATCCGACAGGCCACGCCCGGCTTCCAGTCGGGCCTCGATATGGACGCAGGAAACCTCGGCATCCCGGAACACTTTCAGCTTGTCGATCAGTTGTTCGACTTTTCCGATATTCCGGCGATCCTTCAGGCGGTCCAACATTAGCTTTGGTTTGGTCATGACGGTGCTCCATAGTTCGTCGTCATTCTGACATGGATTGTATTTGCATCGCCAGGACTTGGTTTGGATCAACGATTGTATGAGGCTTTCATGGCGCGGGTTGGCATACATCACGCCACGGTTAAGGATGCCAGCGTGGCGCGGCACAAATCCGTTGGCTTCACCGCCATCGGCTGCTTTCCCAAGGTTGGTTACAAGCTGGGCGCCTGGCACGATGTGTCCTGGTGGTATGCCGAGATTCGGGATGGCGAACCAGGTTAGAATGATTTTAATGACAATAGGGAAGGCGGCGGAACATGGACTATCAACATATCAAGGTGGAGCGCGGCGGCGAGATCGCCAGCGTGACGTTTAACCGGCCGGACAAGGCCAATGCCCTGAATTACCGCCACATTGAGGAGATTGAGCATGCCGCGCTCAGCTTTCGCGACGATGAAACCGCCAGGGTGGTGGTGTTCACGGGCGCGGGCAAACATTTCAATTCCGGCGCTGATCTGACCAGCGACGATCCGCAACACCCCTTGCTCGTGGTGCGCCGGCAGCGCCGCCGCATTGGGCAGCGCTGCATTCAGGCGATCCTGGACATGGATCAGATCACCATCGCCGCCTGGAAGGGGGCGGCCATGGGCGGCGGCGCCTGCATTGCCACCGCCATGGATTTTCGCATCGGCGCGCGGGATTGTTTCATGAGCTATCCGGAAATTCTGATCGGCGTGAACCTGATGTGGCAAAGCCTGCCCTTGTGCGTGCATTTGGTGGGTCCGGCGCGGGCCAAACAACTGGTGATCGGCGGCAAGCATATCCCCGGCCCCACCCTGCTGGCATGGGGCGCCCTGGACGAGATGGTGGAGGCGGACGAGGTTGTCGAAAAAGCCATGCAATGGGCCCGCCATTACGCCGCCCAGCCCCCCGTCGCCGCGCAGATGATCAAACGCAGCGTGAACGCCATCTCCGGCGCCCTGGACCGCTCCGTGATGCACATGGATTTCGACCAGCATCACCTGGCCGCCGACACCGCCGATGCGGCCGAGGCGGTCTCGGCCTACCTGGAAAAACGCCCGCCGACCTTCACGGGGAACTAGGGCATTTTCAATGCAGCCTGAACCGCCCGCTCCCCCGTCCCAACCACCCACAGGATACCATTAATGGGTGGTTGGGACGGGGGAGCGGGCGGCTCGGCGCGTCCAGTCAAACTGGAACAGTTTCAGCCCCAAACGGCATCACCGACGCGTTGGCCGCGATAGACGGCGCCGCCAGGGGTGGTGATGGAGACAGCCAGCGCCCCGCCATCGTCATGGAATTCCAGGATTGACGGCCAGACGGACCAGCGGAAGCGGCCGTCGGCGCAATAGTGCAGGGGTACCTTGTAGGGCGGGAAGACCTCGCCGCTGGTATCGTCCTGGCCGTTGGTGAACAGGGTGCCGCCCTCCGCACAGACATCAAGGGTATTCACGGCGGCCAGGAAGCCGAGGATGATGTAGCGGCCGTTAAACCTGGCCAGATCGCCGGGCGCAGCCGCTGGTGGCGAGGCGAGGAAACCGGGGCGCTCCACCGTGCCCGTGGACAGGGTCCGGTGAAACAGCAGGCAGTCCCAGGCCGCGCCGGCGCAGACCGGCTGATATCTCAGGTTCGAGCGGTCGGGACGCTCGACCTTAAGCCACTCCGCCACCGGGCCGCTTTCGGGTGCGGGGCGCAGGTCCAGGAAATAGCAATCGGGGTCCAGTCGGGCATAGGCGGCCTGATTGCAATCCGGGCGCGGTGGCTCCCCCTTGACCGAGCGTTCGCTGGCGGTGCCGATGAACAGGATATCCTCGCGGCCAAAGCGGGCGGCGTAGTAAGAGCCCATGGAAGTGGCCTTTTGCTCCCGCACCGGGTGCAGTTGCAGATGCGTGTTGTGGGCGCCGATGACAATGCCTGCATCCGGGCCCTCGCGCTCGCGGATCCAGTGTAGGGATTGCGCCATGGAGACATCCCGCACATTCCACAATTGCCGTACGCCGATGTTAAAATCAGCTTCCGTTTGCGCCAGGGCCTGGATCACGTCACGCAATATTTGCGCGCCGCGCAGACCCCAATCGTAATCGTCGGCCGAGGTGGCACGGGTGTAGGCAATGCGCGCCTGTTCCATGCGGCTGATCACCAGGGCGGTGGCGGCAATCAGTTCCCGGAAGGCGGCGGCCGGGAACTCCGCGCGGTTCTCCAGGTTCAGTTCCGCCACCATGGGGCCGATTTCCCGGGCCATGTCGTCGGCCAGGGTCCCCTCGACCCGGGCCGCGAATGCGTGCACGGCGGCATAGACATTGCGGGCATGCATCCAGTTACCGCTGCCGTCCATGGCGTAAAAGCGCAACTTGCGCGGGCGGTTGGAATCGGCGTTCCAGTCCCGCATCCAGCGGATCAGCTCGTTCAGCTCGGCCCAGACGCCCCAGACATTGTTGATGGTGCGGGCCACGTCATCCCAGTCATGCTGGGCGCCGGCCACATAGTCATGCACCAGGCGGCCTTCGACCAGGGCCGATTCCAGGACGAAGGTGGTGAAGCCATGTTCCGCCGCCAGGTACTTGAACAAGCGGGTCCGCCAGCGGTTCCATTCGTACAGATAATGCGCGCTCTCGCCCACGGCGACGACGCGGCGCGTGCCGATGACGCCGGGGATGAAGGCCAGGTCGTCGTAGTTGTCGTCTTGCCGGGGGATGGACAGAGCAACCGCATGCTCCCGTGCCCAGGCGACGAAGGCGTCTTCGTTGGGATCTGTTGGCGCCGCTGGATCGGGCTGGTTCATGATGATGGCTCCGTCGTTGCTTTAGCATGATCCCATGCCACGACATCGCGCCAATCGCCGTCAGCCTGCCAGCCAAGATCGTCACGGGCATGACGGACATCCAAGACGCTGGCGCAGGGGTCCGCCTCGTAGAGTTGGCGGTCACGCAGCATGGGCATGGTCTCGTAAACCGCCGCCATGCGCGCCAGTGTCTCCGGCCGTCCCATGCCGTCCGGCGCCGCCAGATTGAAGACATCGAACGGGCGGTCGCGATAATTCAGGGCGGCGACAAAGCTCCGCGCCGCGTCCGTGGACCGCACATAAGTCCGGGTTGCCGAAAGCGCGCCGTAGGGCGCAACGCCATTCCTGGGGGCTGCTTCAGAATTGCTGTCGGGATCGGGCAGGGCGAGTTGGGCCAGGATTTGCGCCTCTTTTTCAGGCCGCACGATCAAGGTCGGCCTGAGGCAGATAACGTGCATTTTGCCCCGCGCCGCGTAGTGCCGCCCCATGGTCTCCATGAGCTGCTTGCCCAGGCCATAGGTCCCCGTGGCGCGCAACGGATGGCCTTCGTCCACCGGCAGGTAGTCCGGCGCCCGGTCATAGTCCAGGCCCAGGGCGGCGGTGCTGCTGGCCACCACCACATGGGGCACGCCGGCATCCTCGGCGGCCTGGAAAACATTCCAGGCGCCTTGCACATTGGTTGCCATATAGGCCTGCTCGTTCGGCCCGTCGCCATCGTCATAACCGGCCAGATGGATCACTGCGTCCCGGCCCTTGAAGGCTCTGGTCAGTCCCGGCAGATCAAGAATATCGGTGTCGATGAACGGCCCGCCGTCAGGGGGTGGTTTGATGTCCAGGGCCGTTGCCCCATGGCCGGCCCGCAGCGCCGCCATGACATGGCAGCCAAGGCGGCCGCTGCCCCCCGTCACGATGACCTTTTCCGTCATATCGTCCACACCATGATTGGCTAGTCCCGTCCCCGCACCTTTTGCGGCCCTCTGTTGGCAAAACCCTGCATCCCGTCGCCGGCCTCGCCGCCCATCTTGTTGCGAATGGCGTTCGAAAGATCATCGCTGACCGCCATGCGCACGCCCAGGGACCGGGTCAACTCCTCCAAACGGCTGGCCACGTTCACCGTATCCCCCAGGACGGCATATTCCAGACGCCGTTCCGAGCCGATGTCGCCCAGCACCACGGTGCCGTGGTGGATGCGGACCGAGACCGTGATGGTCTCTTCCCCCGCCGCCGCCCTCTCGTCGTTCCAGGCAGCCATGTCCGCCAGCATGGCCCGACCGCAAGCCAGGGCGTTGACGGCATCCCGGGGACCGGGATCGGGGTTGCCGAAGGTCGCCATCAGGCCATCGCCAAGGAATTTATCCAGGGTGCCGCCATGATCGAACACCGCCGCCTCCATGCGCCGGTGGAACTCACGCAGCAGGACGACGACATCTTCGGCGGATTTGCGTTCCGCCAATGACGTGAAACCGACAATATCGACGAACATGACCGCCACCCGTTGCGAGCGTACCGTGCCCAGGGGCTGGTCACGCCCGGCCATCTGATCGACGATGTTGGGCGGGAAATGCCGGGCCAGATTGGCCCGCTCGCGGGCCACCTCCGCCTGGCGCACCAGCAGGCGGTTGGTGCGTTTGCCGTTCAGGGCCAGAATGGCGGCGACAATCAGGAAGATCACAAGTTCCTGAATTCTGGATGGTATGCGCAGGTCGTTGGGGTCGAGGAATTCCAGCATGCCCTCGTACCCCACCAGGGCGTCGGCGATCTTCACGGACAGTTCGGGAACTTCCCGGCCGAAAAACGCGATGCCGATCATCGCCACCAACCACAGCCCGGTCGTCCAGGTGCCAAACGCGAATACGGTGCGCCAGGAATAAGCCATGGTAGCGCTCGCCAACAGCACATAAAAATAACTAAAGGCGCCAAAATGGTGAAAAAATGCCGTCGGCCATTCCTCGTTAAAGAATGGATTGGGCACGGCGATAGTGAAAGTTATCAAGGCTAAATCGCAAAAGATCAACAGCAGTTCCCGGCGCGACTGGGTCACCTGGCCGGCCCGCAATTGCGCCCAGCCGATCAAGGCAAAGCCGATCAGCAAGAGCTCGTAATACAAAACGTCCCAAGCGAAATTGAGGTAGGGAAGAAGGACAGCAATGACCGCCAGGGCGGCCCAGCGGGCGCGGATGGCCAGCAGCAGACCCTCCCGCTTGTTGTGGCTGAGGGCCTCGACCAGATAGTGGTCGGCCTGGGCGATGTCATCTTCGCGCAAGCCACGGCGAATGGAAAACCAGTTTTCGGCGATATTGGTCATCACGGCATCTTCCCTATTGTGTCCGCCAGAAATGGGGCCAAACCAGTCCCGCGACAAGCATTGCGGCCAGCCCTTCGGTGGCGATGATGGTAACCGCCGCCGCGCCGCCGAACCAGTCTGCTAATAAACCAACTTGTAATATGCCCAGGGGCGAGATGCCGATGCAAACCGCCAAGACGCCCATCAGGCGGCCGCGCATCTCGGGCGGGGCGGCGGTAAAGATGATGGTGCTCTGCATGGCCGCGAAACCGGCAACGCCCAATCCCCCCAAAAACAGCAGGCCCAGGGAGGTGCCGTAGCCCCGCGACAGTGAAAAGGCCAGCACGGCGCCGACAAACAGGATGGAGCCATAGAAATAGATCGCCGCGAAATGCCGGGGCTTGGCAAAATTGGCAATCACCAACGCCCCCAGCAGGGCACCGGCGGCATCCGCCGACAGCAGCATGCCCGTCGCCACCGCATCCCGGCCCAACACCTGGTCGCCGATCACCGGCACCATGGCGCCATAGGGGAAGCCGCAAACATTCATCACACAGGTGATGAACAGGGTGCCCATGATTTTCCGGTTGGTGCGGATATAACGCAGACCCTCGCCAATCTGACCCAGAATGCGGGGCACCGCGGCATCGTGATGGGGGGCGTGGTATCGCGCGCCCCAAACCAGGATGAAGCCCGCGCCGAACAGCAGCGTACCCAGCACATAGACACCGGGCAGTCCGAATTCGGTCAACACCAAACCCCCCAGCACCGGGCCGATCAGGCGCATGCAATGATTGGTGCCGCTGTCCAGGGTCAGGGCCACGCCGGACCCGGTTATGCCAGCTTTGGCCCCGGCGATGATACCCAGCATGGCCCGGCGGACGGGGAATTCCAAGGTGCCGTAGATGCCCGATATGAACATCCCCAAGGTTACGTGCCACAGCTCGATCCGGCCGCTAAAGGCGAGCACGGCCAGGACGGCCGAGGTCACGGCCAGCGTGCCCATCCCCGCCAACAGCATCAAACGCCGGTCAAAGCCATCTGCGATGGCACCGGTGAAGGCGCCGAACAACAGCATGGGGATGGTCCGCACCAAGGTCACCAGGGCCACCATCAGGGCCGATTGGGTGAGCTGGAAGGTGAAGACGCCAATGGCCAGCATTTCCAGCCAGCGCATCATCCAGCCCAAGGCGCCGGCCACCCAGATGCGGCGGAAGTCCCGGTCCCGGATCAGCGTTAGCGGCGTGACGGCAGCCGCCGCCGAGGGGTCACTTTCAGACAAAATCCCGGCTAGTCGCCGGCCGCCGCTTCGGCCAGTTGCCGGTCCGCCTCATGCTGGTAGCGCGGGGTCAGATCGCGGGGTTGGCGGACGTCGTCGGCGCCATCGTCGGAGGCTCCCTGCTTCCAGGCATCGCCATCCGGCCAGGTCAGATCCAAACGGATGATCCGGCCCGGTTCGGTCACCACTTCAAAGGCGGCACAGGCCTCCCGCGCGATGGCCAGCTGCATCGCTGGATCATGCAGCGGCCCACCGCCATGACCCAGGGGAAAGTCCATGAACACCGCGCGGGGCGCCCAGCCGTATTCAAGAATATCCAAGGCCGTGCCCACCACCAGGGTGGGGATGCCGCGCTGCTCCAGGTAACGGGCGATCAGACACACGGTCTGATGACATACCGGTCACAACGGCACCAGATAGGCGACATCGACCCCTTCGGCGACAAAGGCTTCGTACATCCGCGGCGCCAGTTCCTCCTCCACCCGGCGCTTGGAATAAACCGCGCCCATGCAGGAAAACACATGCTCCGCCAGACCGCCGATCACCCCTTCGCCCGCCAACCGCCGCAACGGCTCCAGGGGAAAGGCGCAGTTGGCATCGACCCTGGCATCGGGCAGATAGTTTTCCGTCAAATGGGAAAACCGCAGATCTTCAATGGGCGTATTCGACGGGATGGCCCGGTGCGAAGTGTCATCCTTGTAAAAATACGCTTCCTGTCCCGCCACGTAGGTCCCGGCGGTGGACATCATGCCCAAGGTGCATTCCGACAGCGGTTTTTTCAACGCCGTCCAGGGCGGCGCTTCTTCCGCCTTGTGCCAGCCATAGGGGGCAAAGCCAAGCTTGCTATACTTCTCCCGTATCGTCCGCATATATTCAACCGTAGCCACGGCGCCGCTCCTGTTCTGATTGATTGCGGCGATACTAAGGCAGTGGCGCGCCGGGCTCAACTTAATCGCTGGCCAGCGCCCGGGCGATAACCAGTTTTTGGATATCGTTGGTACCCTCATAAATACTGTAGACGCGCACGTCGCGGAGGATCTTGGCCACGGGGTAGTCTTCCAGATAGCCGTATCCGCCGAAGGTTTGCAGAGCGTCGGAGGCAACACTTTCGGCCATTTCCGAGGCGAACAGCTTGGCCATGGAGGCCACTTTCAAACTCGGTGCGCCGCTGTCGTGGATCCGGGCGGCGTGCAGGTATAGCTGCCGGGCGGCCTCGATCCGGGTGGCCATGTCAGCCAGGCGGAAGGCCACGGCCTGATGCTCGAATATGGGTTTGCCGAAGGCTTCCCGTTCCTGGGCGTAGGCCAGGGCAGCTTCATGGGCCGCCCGTGCCCCGCCCACGGCCTGGGCAGCGACGGCGATGCGGCCGGCGGACAGATTGGCCAGGGCAATGGCCAGGCCCCGGCCCTCCGCGCCCAGCAAATCCTCTTCCGGCACCACCATGTCCTCGAACGCCAGGGCGCAGGTGTCGTTGCTGCGGTGGCCCAGCTTGGCTTCCTCCGCCAAGACCTTGTAGCCGGGATTATTGGTCGGGGTGAGGAAGGTGGAGATGCCCCGTTTACCCAAGGAGGGGTCGGTCACGGCGACGATCATGGCAACCCCGGCGCGGCGCCCGGCGGTGATAAACTGCTTGCGGCCATTAAGGATGAAATGCCCACCTCGGCGTTCTGGCCCGCGTTCTGGCCCGCCTTCCGACCGCCGCTCCGCCCGGGTGGTGATGGCGGCGGCGTCCGAGCCGGTGTGCGGTTCCGTCAAGGCGAAGCAGCCGATCATTTCACCGCTGGTCAGGGGCGGGAAAAAACGTTGCTTTTGCGCCGGGCTGCCGTGGTCGCGCAAGGCCGCCAGCACCGGTGAATTGTTGGCCGCCATCAGGTTGGCGATGCCGCCGTCGGCGGCGGAAATTTCTTCCATGGCCAGAACATAGGAGACGAAGTCGGCACCCGCCCCGCCCCATTCGGGTTCAATGCAAATGCCCATCAGGCCGGCCTGACCCATTTTCAACAACAGGTCCGGCGGCGCGCCCGTGCGCTCGTATTGCTTGAGGTTCGGCAGGATCTCCCGTTGCGCGAAACGGCGCGCCGTATCCTGGATCATGCGTTGCTGTTCGTTCAACATCACCGCTTCTACCGCCCCGCCGCAATCACGATCACCACCATGGCGAACGAGGCCTGGCTGATGGTTTACCCCCGAAAAACGCCTTATTAATTAGCGGACCATTTGGTGACGGGCCGTTCCATGACCTGGCCGTCCACTTCGACCGCCTCGACTTTTTCGTCGAAGAAACACAGATAGCCCTTGATGCGGGCGGCCTCCGTCACCGGGTCGGGATAACTCCAGACCAGATCCTCGAAAACCTCGCCATTCAGGTTCAGATGCCAATAATCAGCCGTACCCTTATAGGGGCAATCGCTGCGCCTCTCGGAGCTTTTCAACAGCTCCATGCGCACATCATCCCGGGGCAGGTAGTAGCGCGTGGGCAGGCCGGTTTCGAACAGCATGCGGGCCCCGGTGCTTTCGGCAACCACCTGACCGGCAACCATGATGCGCACCGGGCGCGCGCTGTCGAGCACATCCAGGCGCACGTGCGGGTCCCGGGGATGCACAAAAACCTCCTCGTCCTCCTCGTACCAATGGTCCATGCGGTCCCAATAGAACGAGACATAGTCCTTGATCTCGGCCACTTCATCGTAGGGCGCGGCATAGGTCCAGACCGCGTTCTCCGCCTCCCGGTCCCCCACCCTGACCGTCCAATAGGCGGCATCGCCTTTGAACGGGCAGTGGGTCGAATGATCGGTGGCCACCAGCAGGTCCTGGCGCACATCGGCCAGGGGGAAATAATACACCGGCAGGTGCTTGCTCTCCCGCAAATACTGGGCCCGGGTGCTGTCGGCGACGGTTTCGCCGTTGAACATGACGCGCAGGCGTTTTGCACAAGGCTCGAAATGCACGTCGTAGCCGGGGTGTTTGTCATATAGTGATGGACGTTGCGTGGTGTCGGTCATGATCGTTCTCCCATGGGTCATCATCGCGCCGTTACGGTTTCGGCGCAACGATGTTGGCTATTGGCCATGGAGGCATTGATGAGAACAATTCCGACCGCGATCATTGCCGCCGCCGGATTGCTGATGGCCGTGGCCAGCGTACAGGCGCAAACCCCGCTGGCGGATGCCCATATCCATTACAGCCATGATGCCTGGGACGCGCTGCCCCCGCCGAGGCCATCAAGGTGTTGCGCAAGGCCGGGCTGCGGCGGGCCTTTGTCTCCTCGTCCTCGGACAGGGGCACGCAAATGCTCTACAGGCTGGCACCCGACCTGATCGTTCCGGTACTGCGGTCCTACCGCCGCCGGGGCGAGTTGGGCACCTGGTTCAAGGATGCTTCGGTCGGCGATATGCTGGCGGAGTTGCTTGCCAGGAACACCTATGCCGGGATCGGCGAATTCCACATCTTCGGCAAAGACGCCGATCTGGCGGTGCCCCGGCGCATGGTGCGGCTGGCGGCGCAGTACAAGATTTTTCTGCATGCCCATGCGGACGCCGAGGCGGTGGACCGCATCTTCGCCCAAGATCCCGAAGCCCGGGTGCTGTGGGCTCATTCCGGTTTTGACAAACCCGAAGACGTGGCGGCGATGCTGGCCAAGCACAAAAACCTCTGGTCCGATCTGGCCTTTCGCTCCGAGCACGCCTCGGGCGGCAAGGTGGACCCCCATTGGCGCAAGGTGTTTTTAGCCTTTCCCGACCGCTTCATGCTGGGCACGGACACTTTCGCGCCGGAGCGGTGGTATTACGTCATTGATCAGGCCAATTGGTCCCGCCAATGGCTGGCCGATCTGCCCCTGGAAGTCGCCGAAAACATCGCCTACCGCAACGCCGAAACATTGGCGCGCTGGGCCCTGAGCCCAACAGACTTAGATGTGAATTGAGGAGCGAATTGGATGGCTGTCGTATTATTCACCGTGCGGGCCAACATTTCCGCCGACAATCTATACGGTAACGTAATACCTATTAAAACCGCAGTTCGCAGTATTTGACGCCGTAAAAAGATATTACGTCACCGAATAAAAATTCAGGCGGAAAGGGCGGCGACGGTTTTTTCGACCAGGGGGTTGAGGGCCTTGCCGTCCAACCAGCGGGCGATCAGCACCATGTCGTGATCCGGGTCCACCAATATTGTGTTGCCGCCCGCCCCCGATGCCACCGCCGCCCGGGCCGTGAGGCTGGGATAGCGGGCAGCACCCGGGTTCAGCCACCACAGATAGCCGTAGTCCGGGTTCCGCTCGCAGGGCCGCAACATAGCCTCGACCCAGGCCTCCGATATCAACTGCCGGCCGGCCCAGGCACCCCGCTGCAGGATGAGTTGCCCCATCAGGGCCTGATCGCCGGCGCCGATCCACAACCCACCGCCCCAGTGGGAGCCGCCGGGCACCGCGGGCATCTCAACCCCGTCAATGGTGAAGACGGCATTGCGGTAGGCGTTCCAGGACCAGGCATCGGACGCACCCAGGGGCGCCATGATCCGCTCCGCCAGGATCTCAGCAAGGGGCCGGCGGAAAACCTGCAGCAGGGACAGGCTCAAACGGTTGATCCGCACGTCGTTATATTCCCAATGGCTGCCCGGCTGTCCAAGCTCGCGGTGCTGGCCCTTGCGGGAATTATCCGCCCCCTCGCCCAATTGCCGGTGCCGGTCGATCAGATCCGGCTTGCTCCACAGGGTGCCTTCCCATTCCGAGGTTTGCTGCAGCAGATGGTGCCAGGTGATGTCCCGGTTCTGGGCCGAGGCGAAATCGTCGTCCAGGGCGGTGTTGGCCACTGGGTCGTGAACATCGCCGATCAGACCATCATCCAGGGCCAGACCGGTCAGCACGGCCAGATAGCTCTTGGCCACGGAAAAGGTCATGTCGGGGCGGGCGATGTCGCCCCAGGCGGCCGCCACCTTGCCGTGGCGCAGGATCAGCCCCGCCGGGCCGCCGCGCGGCGTGGTCGGTCCCAGCACTTCATTCCAGGGCGGCGGTTCAAATTCGCCATTGCCCAGCTGATCGTCGATATTGCGGGACCAGTTGATTTCATTGTCCTGGGCGAAGGCAACCGCCTCGGCCAGACGTGATGGCGAAAACCCCAGCGAGCCCGGGTCTACAGTTTCCAAGCCGATATTTATTGTGTCTAACATGGCCGCAGTGTAGCACGGTCCTGGCGGTTGCGACCCCTCGGTTGCTTTATATTGTGGCCGTCAACAGCCCGCCGAGGAGCCGAGGACCAGTGATGAAAGTTTCTTATTGGATTGCCGCACCGGGTCTGCTGGCCGCCGCCGCGCTGGCATTCATCCCTATTGACGGTCTGGCGGTTGAAACCGCCCGCACCGGCGCCTTGGCCCTGGCCACGGTGGTGCTGTTTGCCACCGGTGTCCTGCCCGAATTCATTTCCGCTATCCTGTTCTTTGCCGTCGCCATGCTGTTCGCCCTGGCCCCGGCGGATGTGGTGTTCGCGGGATTTAAGTCGGCCGGGTTCTGGATGGTGTTCGGCGGCTTGGTGATCGGCGCCGGCGTGCGCGGCACGGGCCTGGCGGAACGGCTGGCCCATCATGTGCGCCGGCGCTTCGGCAACCGCTATGGCGGCATCATTGCCGGCATCGTGGTGATGGGCGTGGTGATGGCCTTTCTGATGCCCTCGACCCTGGGCCGCCTGATGATCCTGATGCCCATCGTCATGGCCATGGCCGAGGGTTTCGGCTACCGCCCCGGCAGCAACGGCCGCACGGGCATGGTGCTGGCTGTCTCCTTCGGCACCATGATCCCCGGCTTTGCCATCATGTCGGCCACGGTGCCGGCCATGGTGATCATCGGCGCGGCCGAAACCCTGTATGATATCCGGCCCATCTACGGCACCTGGCTGCTGCTGCATTTCCCGGTGCTGGGCTTTCTCAAGGCCATTGCCATCGGTCTGCTGGTGGTCTGGCTGTTTCCCGAGGGTGAGGCAAAGTCGTCGGCGCCATCGACGGCGCCGATGGAAAGACCGGAAGGTCCGGCCGCCATGGCGGGGCGGGAACGGACCATGACCATTCTATTGCTCCTCGCCCTGGCGCTATGGATGACCGATTTCGTGCATCATGTCTCGCCCGCCTGGGTCGCCCTGGGCGTCGCCGGGGTGATGATCCTGCCGTTCGTGGGCATTGTCAGCGCCCAGGACATCGAGGAAAAAGTCCAGTTCGGTTCCCTGTTCTATGTGGCGGGCGTGTTGGGTCTGGGCGCCGTGGTGGCCCATGGCGGGGTCGGTGATCTGCTGGCCCAATCGGTTATTCCCCTGCTGAACCTCTCGCCCGGCGAAAGTGCCTGGAATTTCGCCGCCATTGCGGGCCTGTCCTCCGCCCTGGCCATGTTCGCCACCCAGCCCGGCGTGCCGGCGATCCTGGCGCCTCTTGCCGGCCACATGGCCGAGGCCGCCGCCCTGCCGGTGGAGGCGGTCCTGATGCTGACCGTGGCCGGCTACACCACGGTGATTCTGCCCTATCAGACCCCGCCTTTGGTGGTCGCCATGCATCTGGGCGGCGTGTCCATGCGCCAGGGCAATAAATTATGCCTTTGGTTATTGATGTTTACGGTGCTGGTCCTGCTCCCCCTGGATTACCTGTGGTGGCGCCTGCTAGGCTGGTTGCCATGACCGTGCATATTGTCAAACTTTGCGTCGGAGTGGAGTCCATCGAGCAGTTGGAGCGTTTCCAGGCCAACCGCCGGGCCCGCGCCAAGGCGCGCAACGAGCCGGCGGAAAACATCCACCGCACCCGCAACAGGCCCCGCCGCGAGGCGGAGGTCCTGGACGGCGGTTCGCTCTATTGGATCATCAAGGGCTTCATCCGCGTGCGCCAGCCCATCGTGCGCCTGGATGAATTGTACGACGATGCGCATGAAAATATGGGGGCCAAGCGCTGTGGCTTTGTCCTCGGCCCCGGCCTGGTCCGTACCGAGTTGCACGCCCGCCGCCCGCACCAGGGCTGGCGCTACCTGGAGGCCAAGGACGCCGCCCCTGACCTGCCCGATCACCTCCAGTCCGGCCATTGGGACGCGGCGACCCACGACGGCCCGCCGCCCGAAATGGCGGCGGAATTGCGGGCCTTGGGGCTGCTTTAGATTTCTGCGGGCCACGCATTCATGGCTTGCCGCGAATTGAGCCGGGCCACATTGTGATCGTTGATGACTTGTTCGTGGCCGTCTTGACCACCGGGGGCATGGAACTGGGCAGCGAACTGGTCAAGGCCGTCGCCCGCCGGGTTGAGGCGGCGGTGTCCGAACTACAGGTCGGTGATTTGCTGCCGGATCAGTCTGCCTCGAATTTGTTTCCAGGGCCGCCCGTCGATGGCCGCAAGACCCAGTCCGATCAGGGCAATGCCGGCAAAATGCTTGGCTTCCATGACCTCGCCCAGAATCAACACGCCAAGCAAAATGGCGCTAACCGGGATCAGCAATGTGACCGGTAAAAGGTTCGTGGCGCCCGCCGTGGCCAGCAGGCGGAAGTAGATGATGTAGGCCAGCGCCGTCGAAAGTCCGGCGACCCCGAGCAGTGCGCCAAGCACGGCCACGCTGGGCAGTGGCAGGGTCCATGGCTGATCGACAAACAGCATGAGGGGTAACAGCATCAGGCTGGATGCGGTGACTTGCCCCGTGGCGGTGGCCATGGGGGTGATGCCGAGGGCCCGGAAGCGGCGGCCAAAAACCCCGGCGAAGGCATAGGACAGCGCGGCGCCCAGAAAGGCCAATTGCGCCAGAACTTCGATGCCCAGACTGTCCAAGGCCTCACCCCCGATCATTACGGCGACGCCGATCATGCCCAGCAAAACGCCCATCAGCCTGCCGCCGGTCATCTTCTCGTCACTGGTCAGAACATGGGCGACCAAAACCGTGAAGAACGGCGTGGCGCCATTCAAAATTGACGCTACGCCGGATGCCACATGGGATTGCCCCCAAACGACAAGTGAGAATGGCACTACGTTGTTTAAAAACCCCATGGCGAAAAATGCGGTCCAGATATGCACGTCGGATGGCAAGCGCTGACCCAGCATGCGCATCACGGCCAACAGGATCAGGGCGGCGAAACCAACCCGGCAAAATACAATGACCAGGGTCGGCAGCTCCCGCACCGCGACACCGCCGAAGAAATAGGACCCACCCCACAGCATCGACAGGCTGATCAGCAACAACCACTCAAACCGCGTCATCGTCTGGTTTATTTCGGACACAAAAAAACCCCCGGAACCGGTCAACATGAGTGGAGGTGTTAAATCATGCTGCCGGCCCGGGGGCTTTCCGGTTCTTGCGCCCAAATTATCAGGCGCGCCAGAAAGGTTTGACGATCTCCCGTTCGATGATGTGGGTCGGAACAAACAAGTCCCGCCTCGCGTGGGGGCTCATTTGCGCCAGATACCGGCGGTCATTATCCCGTTGTCGCCACGTCTTCAAAGTCGCCTTGATACCGGCCCAAAGGCGGGGGGGTTCGAATGCTGTACCGATATGAGGCAGTGATTGATCAGTCATTATGGTCTCCTTCAGGGACAGGGCCTTCAAAATCCAGGTAGGTGCGCACTTCGATGCTTTCCCGTGCCGGGGCGTCCGGGTTCTGATCCGGCAGATCAAAGGCGCTGTGGGGGGTGAACCGGGCCCGGCCATCGTCGATGCTGTCCCAACCCTTGATCAGCAGCACTTCGTCCCGCCGCATTTCCGGCACCCAGTACCATTTCTGTGCCGGGCCATGGGCCAGACGATAGATCTCGCCGATCCGGTCCGTTGAAATCCGTGCCGTGGGCAGCAGATCAGCCGGTTCGACGCTGGCCGGGTCCGCCAGGGCCAGGGGCGAACGTTGGATGGGCCCCTTAATGGGCCGCCAGACGTTGACCTGCATGATGCGGCCGCCCGTGGCCAGGATCCGGTCAACCTCGGCTCCGCCCAGGATATCTCGGGCTCGTTGCGGCCCCGATTTGACTGTATAGTCCACATGCACCCGCGTGGCGGGACCGCGTTGCCCATCGGCGTTTGCGGCACCGTCCGGAGCATCCGAACGGCGGGTGCGGTCGAACACGGCAACCCGGTCGGCACCGGTGGCGGCGATCAGCAGATCTTCGATCTCCCGGTCATAGGCACCGAAAATGGCCGTGTCGTCATACAAATCGCCGACTTTCGAGCTATGTCCGTGCAGCTCGAAGCCTTGCCGGTCCAGGGACAGGGCGCCCGTCAGGGGCCGCATATTGCGCACCGTGACCGGGTGGTCCTCGGTTTGGTAGTTATCCATGCGTACATTGCCGGTCTGCCCGACACTTAGGTAGGAAGCCGGACCACCCTGGGGCAAGCCAAAGGTGAGCGAGGTACGCACCTCGCCCGTTCTCGGGTTAGGCGACGGGGCGGCTGGTTCGCTGTGGGAAAATGCCAGTTCCATGGACCTTATCCTTCCGCCGGTGCAAATAACGCATTGCACAGCCACGTCAGAGGGTGAAAACGCAGCCGCTGGCTGCGCCGGCAGGCCATTTGGGAAAGAATTTCTAACGACATCGAGACTTCCTCCATAGGCGCCTGGGTGAAGGTGTTCACCGATTGCGCTTTAATGTACAGGAAACATGGGAATAAATTCACCGGCCACAAATCGGAATTTCTTCCCGCCGGTTTAGAAAATCTAAATATAGTAGACCGGCAAGGAGTCGAAATCGTTGAAACCCACGGGAGCGTAACTGGTGGTGTAGGCGGTTGCCGAAATGCCGGGTCAGAACCTGATTAGTGGCGGGCGGGAAATCCGCCGCCGGTATTCAACATGGACAACGCCACGCCCCGGCGTTCCAGAGCATGGAAAATTCGCGCGGCCCGGGCCATGACGCCATGGGCCAGGACCACTTCGTTCGGGCTGGCCACGTCGAAGCAAGCGTCAGTTTCACCGAAAATTTACCCTATTTCCGGCACTTTGACGGGATGTGGATTTGCGCTGATGACTTGCCATCAACCCGCCCTTTGGAGGATGATGGAATTGGGCCGGAATTATTGAGGGCGGAACCATGCCGACAGAGCTGCGAAAAATAATTTTCTCGCACCGGGAGCTGCTTGAAGCGTTCGAGACGCGCGCCCCAAATCTGCCCGGCAACAGCGAAACCGTGCCGCCCGGCGCCGTGCCCGGCGTGCACGTGTTCCAGAAATTCGGCGGCGGCGTCAAGGTATTGCTGGATATCGAGGACGACAAGGAAGGCCGCCTGAAACGCTTCAACCTGAATGCCGAATTCATTTCCGAGGTGCTGCTGCACTATTGCGCCGGCCTGAATATACCCGTGGCCAAGGAAGCGGAAAAATATCTCGAAGTTATAGGTGATAATCTGGCCCTGAGTCAGAAAATCCGGGCTCAGGAAATCTTCGCCGAACATGCGGAAGAACCACCATTGCACCACTAGCCGTGACCGTGTCACGGACAGTTCCGGGCGGCGGCAAGGTTGACGGATAGATTTTGTCTTCTCTTGTCCCCGCCCACGATATCTGGATAATCATCGGCAACAATTCCGCCCCGGGCATATTCATATTGGATAGGCTCAAATCTTCGAGCAGAGAGCAATTTCCAATTGGAATGGCTCTATGGAGGCCGTGATGAGCGACAATGAACTGTTCCCCGTTCCCGATGCCTGGGCAAGCCGGGCCTTTGCCGACAACGACAAGTATCTTGCCATGTACCAGCAGTCCGTGGATGACCCGGACGGCTTTTGGCGGGAACAGGGCAAGCGGATCGATTGGTTCAAGCCCTATACAAAGGTGAAGAACACCACCTACGGCCCTGGCGACGTGAGCATCAAATGGTACGAGGACGGGACGCTGAATGCCGCCCACAATTGTCTCGACCGCCACCTCGCCTCCCGCGGCGATCAGACCGCGATTATTTGGGAAGGCGATGACCCGGCCGATAGCAAGACCTTCACCTACAAGGAATTGCACCGGGAAGTGTGTAAGTTCGCCAACGGACTGAAATCCCTAGGCGCCAAGAAAGGCGACCGGGTGACCATCTATCTGCCCATGATCCCCGAGATCGCGGTGGCCGTGCTGGCCTGCGCCCGCATCGGCGCCATTCATTCCGTGGTCTTCGGCGGCTTTTCCCCCGACGCCCTGGCCGGGCGCATTCAGGATTGCGACAGCAATCTGATCATCACCTCGGACGAGGGCATGCGGGGCGGCAAAGCCATTCCCCTGAAGGCCAATACGGACGCGGCCATGGACCAATGTCCCTCGATCCAGCATTGCGTCGTGGTCAACCGCACCGGGGGCGATATCAACTTTACCCCGGGCCGGGACGTCTGGTACCACGACCTGATGGCGGATCAGTCCGATGATTGCCCGGCGGCGGAGATGGCGGCGGAGGATCCCCTGTTCATCCTCTATACCTCCGGCTCCACGGGCAAGCCCAAGGGCGTGCTGCACTCCACGGGGGGTTATATGGTCTATGCTTCCATGACCCACCAATACGTCTTTGATTATCACGACGGCGAAATTTATTGGTGCACGGCGGATGTGGGCTGGGTCACCGGTCACAGCTATATCCTGTATGGTCCGCTGTGCAACGGCGCCACCACGGTGATGTTCGAAGGGGTGCCGAATTACCCGGATGCCTCGCGCCATTGGCAGGTTTGCGACAAGCATCAGGTCAATATCTATTACACCGCGCCCACCGCCATCCGCGCCCTGATGCGGGAGGGCGACGGGCCGGTGAAGAAAACCTCGCGCGCCTCGATCCGGCTGTTGGGCTCGGTGGGTGAGCCGATCAATCCGGAAGCCTGGCTGTGGTACCACAACGTGGTGGGCGATGGGCGCTGCCCCATCGTCGATACCTGGTGGCAGACTGAGACCGGGGGAATATTGATCACGCCGCTGCCAGGCGCCACGGCCCTGAAACCCGGTTCCGCCACGCGGCCGTTCTTCGGCATAAAGCCGGCCCTGGTGGATGGGGAGGGGGGCCTGCTGGAGGGCGCCGCCTCGGGCAACCTGTGCATTCTGGACAGCTGGCCGGGTCAGATGCGCACGCTGTACGGCGATCACGACCGCTTCGTGGAGACGTATTTTTCCGCCTATCCCGGCATGTATTTCACCGGCGACGGCTGCCGTCGGGACGAGGACGACTATTACTGGATCACCGGACGGGTGGATGACGTCATCAATGTGTCCGGCCACCGCATGGGCACGGCGGAGGTGGAAAGCGCCCTGGTCGGCCACAAGCTGGTGGCCGAGGCCGCCGTGGTCGGCTATCCCCACGACATCAAGGGCCAGGGCATCTATGCCTATGTGACCCTGAACGCCGGCTTGGAAGGTGACGAGGATCTGCGCAAGGAATTGGTGCAATGGGTGCGCAAGGATATCGGCCCCATTGCCTCGCCCGACCTGATCCAGTTCGCGCCGGGCCTGCCGAAAACCCGTTCCGGCAAGATCATGCGCCGCATCCTGCGCAAAATCGCCGAGGATGATTTCTCCAACCTGGGCGATACCTCGACCCTGGCCGAACCGGCGGTGGTGGAGGATCTGATCGAGAACCGGCAGAACAAATAGCGCGACCGTCATCATTCCGCTTTCGTAATATGGGACTATTTATCCGCGTCGGTTGGTGTAATGTTCCCGGATGAGGGATGAAATGCGCGATTGGCTCGCGGCGCTGAACCTGGGACATTTGGCGGAGGTGTTCGAGGTCAACGAAGTCGATCTGTCTGATCTGGCGCTGTTGTCGGAAGATGACCTTAAAGACCTTGGCCTGGCCCTGGGGCCGCGCCGGCGGATACTGAACGCCCTGGCCGGCGCGGATGAGCCGCGGGCGACACCACCAGCGGCAACATCAACCAGGCGGGACACGGGCGGGTCGGCGGAACGGCGCCAGCTGACCATCATGTTTTGTGACCTGGTCGGCTCGACCGAGCTGTCCCAGCGCCTGGATCCGGAAGATCTGCGCGATGTCATGGGGCGCTATCAGGATGCGGTGGCCGGCGCGGTGAGCCAACATGGCGGCCACGTGGCGAAGTTTCTGGGCGACGGCGTGTTGGCTTATTTCGGCTGGCCCCAGGCGCATGAAGACCAGGCCGAGCGCGCCGTCCGCGCCGGGCTGGCGGCGGCCGCCGCCGTCAGTGCGGTGACGGGGGGCATTGCCGTGACGGACCAGACCCTGCGTGCCCGCATTGGCA
>JAYGEA010000014.1:0-17630 GCA_046582635.1 Alphaproteobacteria bacterium | reverse complement strand
AACAATACTGAGGGATGGTAGCTGGGCCGGCCCGTCGCCTTTGGCACAACCCGACCAAAACCGAGATCGCCGAGATCAAGTTCATCGACAAAGACATCAACCACACGCACAGGGTTGTCGTCGTCGATCCACTCTTCAAGGCGCTCGGGGAACAAGGTGCTTTGGCTGCGGTCAAAACCTTCGACAAATCGCTTCATGCGAAACCTCATCCGATTCAATGAGGAATCATAACACCCATCACGTTTTTACACAGCTTGGGTCAGATGGGGCCGTGGCCCGGGCGCCACTGTGTGGACGTATCGATCCGTCATGAAGGTGTGCAAATGGTGGCTCATGAGAAAAATATCCGGCAAATTGTGCTCAATAACCTTCTTTGCTTCCCCCGCCCGTAGATCCGTCGATAGACCAACGCCGCACAAATCACCATTTATCTGTTTAATGGGAACCACAGCCACTTGTGATAATCCCAACTCTTCCGCCTCATCCACCATCTGTTTTTGACGTGGGCTCTTCTCTATACGATCCCAAACTTCTTGCCAGATCAGCGGCAAGGTACCGCCACACAATGATGCCCTGTAGATTGGGCATTCATTTTGATAGTCCATTTCGCGGTATCGCTGTTCCCAATTCGCCGGCGTTGTCGAAAATCGTATATATCGAGGCAACTTGGACTTATCCGACTCGGGTTGCTGTGTATAGGCGAAAGTAATATTTGTCAGGCCTAACTCATTGACAAAATTCTTGGTCAGGCTGATGCACTCTTGCGCGCTGGACGTGTTATAGAGTTCGCCGACATACTCACGAAGGTTGTTGGTAGCGATCATCACCGAATTCGCCTTTCGGACCATCTTTGTTTCCTGGTCCAATCACAATGTCCCGATGACGGGTAGGAATAAATCCAATTATTTATTCGGCCGCCGTTGAAACCCCCACCGATGTCGCAACAAACTCATAGTCCCGATCATGGGTCAGCGCCGGGATATGCCCGCGCGCCTTGCCCACCGCCGCCAGATCAATCTCCGCCACGCTGACGCCTTCGCCCGTGCCGCCATCGGAAAGCACCTCGCCCCACGGGGCGACGATCAGGGAATGGCCATAGCTGAGGCGGCCCGCCACATGCTCGCCGCATTGCGCCGCCGCGATCACGAAACAGCCTGTCTCGATGGCCCGGGCGCGCATCAGGACATGCCAATGGGCCTCGCCCGTGACCTGCATGAAGGCGGACGGGATGACCAAAACCTCCGCCCCCGCCTTAGCCAGATCCCGGTACAGGTGGGGAAATCGTAAATCGTAACAGATGCTCAAACCCAGCTGGCACCAGGGCAGGGGCGTTACGATGGCCTCGGCGCCGGGGCGGTAGTTATTGGATTCCCGCAGGCTTTTACCGTTTGGCAGGTCCACGTCGAACATGTGGATCTTGTCATAACGGGCGGCGATATTGCCATCCGGATCAATCAGATACTGCCGGTTGGCCAAACGCTCCTCACCCTCCACCAGGACCGAGAGGGACCCCGCCAACAGCCAGACACCGGTTTCCACCGCCCATTCCCGGAAGGCCTCCAGGGCGGGGTGCTCCCCCTCCAGGTAGGCCTTGGCGCGAATATTGTCCCGCCCCACCTCGATCATTGCGGCGCATTCCGGCGTGGTGATGAAATCGGCGCCTTCATCGCGTGCCTGACGGATCATCGCCCCCAGGGAGGCGATGTTTTCCGCCAAATCGTTGCTGGCGTTGATCTGCAAACAAGCGGCCTTGAAAATCGTCATGGCGTTATCCTTGGGGCTCGAGAAGCGGGTCCAATTGCTGCTGCTGTTCCAGGGCATAAAGTTCGTCGCAGCCGCCCACATGGCGGTCACCGATAAAGATCTGCGGTACCGTATGGCCGCCCTGGGACCGCTGCATCATTTCCTGGCGGGCACCGGGGATCTGGTTGACGTCGATCTCGTCATAGCGCGCGCCCTTGCTGTCCAACAGCTTTTTGGCGTGATAGCAGAACGGGCAAAAGCCCGTGGTGTAAATCGTAATCTCCGGCATTCCCCATCTTTCATTTGCCATCATGGCGCTCTGTCACGGCACACCGTCAAAGCACTCCTTCAAAGCACTCTGGCCAAGGTCAGTACATCGACCCGCCCGGCGCCATGGCGCCGCAATACCCTGGCACAAGCCGACACCGTAGCCCCCATGGTATAGACATCGTCAATCAAAACCACGTGTACGCCCTTGAGTCGAGCCCTATCCTTAGCCTTGACGGAGAATGCGCCCCGCACATTGCGATACCGGCCCGCCCGGTTGCGTCCGCCCTGGCTGGGCGTGGCCCTGGCGCGGTGCAGCAGACCGGGTTCGCTGGGCACGCCGCATTGGCGCGCCACGGCGTCCGCCAGCAAAGCCGCCTGATTATAACGCCGCGCGATCAGGCGCCAGCGGTGCAGGGGCACGGGCAACAGTAAATCCGCCTCGGCCCAAAAGGCGGCCCCGGCCCGGGCCAGCCACTGCCCGAACGCCGGCACCCCGTCCAGACGGTCGCCATGTTTCAAGCGCAGCAACAGGGCCCGGCTGTGCTCGTCATAGGCCAGCACCGCGCGGGCCCGGTCGAAATCCGGCCGCCGACGGGCACAGGCGGGGCACAACAAATCCACGCCGCCATCCCCAATTCCGTCGCCAACATCGCCCCCGACCTCATAATGGGGAAAGGGAAACCCGCAGGCCCGGCAGCAGGGCTGTTCCAGAAACCGCATGGACGACCAGCACGGCGCACACAGATTGCCCTGGCGGTCCACCATCTCCCCGCAGCACAGACATTGCGGCGGCAACAGGGCATCCAGCAACAGGCCGCCGCCGCGTTTCTGCCCGGCCATCCCATGCGCCCAATCGCGCGCCAAATTGCGCCCCACATTGTCGGTTGGCATTTCCGCCATCGCCCTGTAATGCTCCCAATATTGTGCGGTAATGAAGGGGAAGGGCGACACTATGGCACGTCTGGAAGACAAGGTCGCTCTGATCACCGGGGCGGGCGCGGGCATCGGTCGCGCCGCCGCCCTGCTGTTCGCCGAGGAAGGCGCCGCCGTTGTGGTGGCCGAGGTCAATGTAGAGACCGGTTCCGACGTGGTCGCCGAAATCGAAAGCCGGGGCGGTCGGGCCTTGTTCGTCCCAGTGGATGTCTCCGAACCCGATCAGGTAGAGGCGGCGGTGGCGCAATGTATCGCCGCCTTCGGCGGTCTGGATATCGTTTACAACAACGCCGGCGGTGCCACCCCCAACGACGGCAAGGTCACCGAGATACCCCTGCCGGAGTTTTGGCGCACCATGGGCGTGGATCTATACGGCAGCTTTCTGACCTGCCGCTTCGCCATTCCGCATCTGATCGAACGGGGCGGCGGGGCCATCTTAAACACCACCTCGATCCGCGCCATGAAAGCGACCCAAGGAGCCGATGCCTACACGGCGGCCAAGGGCGGTGTTTTAGCCCTGACCAAATCCCTGGCCCAGGAACTGGCCGAACATAAAATACGGGTCAACGCCGTTGCGCCGGGGGTGGTGGCCAGCGAACGGGTCCGGGCCATGATGGGCGATGTCGCCGCCAATCCCCTGGCCCGGGCCACGCCCCTGGGCTATGGCGAACCCATCGAAGTGGCCCGTGCGGCGTTGTTTTTGGTCTCGGACGAGGCGCGCTGGATCACCGGCGTGATCCTGCCCGTGGACGGCGGCGCGGCGGCGGTCTGATATCTTGCAGGGCCCGCCTGAAATTTTTGACCGCCGCGCCGTGCGCCGGCACCGCGACCGGGCGGCGGCAGGTTTGGGCAGCTATGACTTTCTGCTGCGCGAGGTCGCCGACCGTCTGGCCGATTGCCTGCTGGACATCAAGCGCGACTTCCCCCTGGCCCTGGACCTTGGTTGTCATGGCGGGCAATTGGCGGAGGTATTGGCGGGCCGCGGCGGCATCGGGGAAATGGTGCAATGTGATTTGTCCCACAAAATGGTGGCCGGCGCCTCGGGTCCGCGCCTGGTGGCCGATGAAGAGGCGCTGCCCTTTGCGAACGGACAATTTGATCTGGTGGCCTCCGTGCTGTCCCTGCATTGGGTCAATGACCTGCCGGGGACTTTCAGCCAGATCCGCCGGGCCCTGAAACCCAACGGGTTATTCCTCTGCGCGGTGCTGGGCGCGGGCAGCCTGGACGAACTTCGCCAGGCCATGCTGGCGGCGGAGATAGAGGTACGGGGCGGCGCCTCGCCACGGGTCTCCCCCTTCATGGATGCCCGTGACGCCGGCAGCCTGCTGCAGCGCGCGGGCTTTGCCCTGCCCGTGGTGGATACGGACAGGATTGTGCTGTCCTATCCAGACCCGTTTGCCCTGATGGCGGAGTTGCGCGGCCTGGGCGAAGGCAATGCCGTGGCGGAGCGCTCCCGCAACTTCACCCCCCGCGCGGTGATCGCGGCCGCCGCCCGCCATTACCACCACGAACATGGTGACGCGGATGGCCGCATTCCCGCGACCTTTCAAACCCTCACCCTGACCGGTTGGGCGCCCCACGAAAGCCAGCAAAAGCCTCTGCCCCGCGGTAGCGGTCAAACGCCCCTGTCGGAGGCGCTGTAGAGTTTTGTCTCCTGCCGGCGGGCACAGATTTGCTGCTTGATGGCCGGCTTCGGCGTCTCGACACGGCCGTGATAATAGTCCACCACCTCCAGCGCGCCGGCAACAAGGTCGGTCAACTCGTCCGGCTGCAGCAGGAAGTCCGGATTGGAAGGGCGGCCGAAGGCCTCGTTGCCCATGGCGAAAGTGTCGTAGAGCAACAAACCACCTAGCGCCACCGCCGCGACCAAATTCTGGAACAGGGGGCGGTGCAGATAATTCACCACCACCACCGCCGCGAACCGCCGCCCCGCCAGGGGCCAGGGGCGGCCGTCTTCCAGATCATGGCAAATGATCTCCAGGCCGTGCCGGGGCGACAGCCTGGAAACGTCCCGGTCCACCGCCGTCACCCCATGGCCACGTTCGAGGAAATAATGACTGTGGCGGCCGCCGCCGCAGGCCAGATCCAGGACCCCACCGCCCGCCGGCAGCAGCTTGGCAAATTGCTCGATCCAGGGCGAAGGGGCTTGCATGTCAGTCATTCCGGGCTTGCTCGCGGGCGGCTTCGATGCCATTTATGGGCCATCATGATGGTATTCGATTTAACCTGCGCCAACAAACACACCTTTGAAGCCTGGTTCAAGGATTCAAAGGCGTTCGACGGTCTGCGCAAAAGGGGCCAGGTGCAGTGTCCCACCTGCGGCGATGACAAGGTTGAAAAGGCCTTGATGGCGCCCAATATCTCGACCTCCAAGAAACAGGCCAAGGCGGCCAAGGAAAATGCCGTGGCCGCGGAGGCCATGGTGATGCTGGCCAAGATGAAACAGCACGTGGAAGACAATTGCGACTACGTGGGCAAGGAATTCGCCGAGGAAGCGCGCAAGATCCACTATGGCGAAAGCGAACAGCGCGACATCTATGGCGAGGCCACGACGGCGGAAGCCAAGGAACTGCACGACGAAGGCGTCGACTTCACTGCCATTCCCTGGACCCAGCCGACCGATAGTTAGAGAGCTGTTCCGGGCTGTTCTGAATGACGGTCATGTCCGGGGATCATCCACGAAGGTGTGTTCGGTCGGCTGCGGCGTGGCGGTCATCACGGTGACGCTGTCGGGCGCTTTGAATCGGTGCCAGCAATTTTGCGGCACCACCACCAACATGCCGGCGCTGAGTTGCAATATTTCCTCGCCCCCCTCCGCCAGAATGGTCAGCGAGGTCGCGCCATCCAGGATTTGCACAATCTCGTCGCCCTTCGGGTGAATTTCCCAACCGCTATCGCCCTGAAAAGTACCGGCAAATATGCCGCCATCCCGAAACGGAGACAGTTCGGCAAAGGCGGCGGCCTGTTCTTCCGTGGTGTTTTCGCCGCGCATTATCAGTGGCGTCAACGGCGCCAGTTCAGCTTTGATATCGACAATCTTGATCGGCATTTCTTTCGCTCCCCTTCATCGCGGCTTGGTATAAGAGGGCAACTTTATACCAAGCCGGGATAGATCAATGAAAAGTAAGATGTGCGAGATGTTCGGTATCGATGTGCCGATTTTTGCCTTTTCCCATTGCCGGGACGTGGTGGTGGAGGTGTCCAAGGCCGGCGGCATGGGCGTGCTGGGCATGGCGCGCATGAGCCCAGAACGGGTGGAGGAAGAGCTGAACTGGATCGATGCCCATATAGGCGACAAGCCTTATGGCATTGATGTGCTGATGCCCAGTAATTTCGATGACAGCAGCGCCCAAAAATACAATCCCGATGAGCTGCTGCCCAAGGAACATGTGGATTTCGTCCGCAACATGCTGGACGAGGCCGGCGTGCCGCCCCTGCCCGAGGCGGAGGCGGACGAGATCAAGCGGGAGATCGTCAAGGGCCTCAACTTCACCCCCCGTGAAAGCATGGCCATGGTGGAGACGGCCATGCGGCATCCCATAAAGCTGATCGTCAACGCCCTGGGCTCGCCGCCCGTGGAACTGGTAGAGCGGGCGCATGCCCGCGGCATCAAGGTCGGCGCCTTGGCGGGCAAGCCCAAGCATGCCATCCGCCACCGCCAGGCGGGCTGTGATTTCGTCGTCGCGGTGGGGACCGAGGCGGGCGGGCACACGGGCGAGGTATCCTCCATGGTGTTATGGCCCAGCATTGTCGACGCCGTGGCGCCCATGCCGGTGCTGGGGGCGGGCGGGGTCGGACGGGGCCGGCAGATGGCCGCCGCCCTGGTGCTGGGCTGCGAAGGGGTTTGGACCGGTTCGCTGTGGCTGAAAACCGTGCAGAGCGAAGTCACGCCGGAGATCAAACAAAAGATGTTCGAGGCGGAGGCGACGGACGCCATATTGACCACCTCCGTGACCGGCAAGCCCTGCCGCACCATGCGCAACCGGTTCTCGGAAGCTTACGAGGCGCCTGGCGCGCCCGCCACCCTGCCCGCCCCGACGCAGAATTATCTGTGGTGGCAGGAAGGCCGGAAATGGGTGGAGCGGGTCCGCGCCAAGGAATTCCTGACCTATCCCGTGGACCAGATCGTCGGCGATATGGAGGCGGAGATTTCGGTCCGCGAGGTGGTCTATGAATTACTCAACGAAATGCTGGAATCCCGCGAACGCCTCGACGATTTACTTGGTGACGATTTACTGAGTGACGAATGACCCGGTGACCGATTATCGCCGCATATCAAGGTTCAGACCAAATTTCAGCGGGAGCGGGCCAATAAACCGGCTTCGAACTCGTCCATGAACCGCTTGTAGGTACCGTTGGCGCGCATCTTGGCCAGGCCTTGGTTAAAGCCATCCAGAATGGCCTTGGCATGGGGAGATTTTTTCGAGATCAAAAGGAAGTCGTAGCTTGACTGCCGCAAATTCTCGGGCCGGCTGTCGAGACTGTCAATTTCAAGGTCGGAGAAATTGTCCCGCAGCACATGCCGGCCGACCCGCCGCTTTGAAATAACCAGATCCAGTCGATCCTTGAGCAGCATGGCGAAGGCCGATTTCAATGTGCGCAGGCGCATGACATTGATGACGCCGTCCCTTTCCGCCTGTTGGAATTTCTCTCCATAATTGTAGGAGATAATTGCCCCGACCTGTGCGCCCTTGACGTCGTCATAGTTCTGCTTGTGCGGGTCCCAGTCGATCGCATAGCCCCTGCGGAAGAAAAAATGCTCGTGATCGACGGCCAGGACCGGGTCGCTGTAAAAAAAATCCTTTCGCCGCTCCGCCCGCATGGCCCATGGCAGGGTGGCATCCGTCCGGCCTTCCTTGGCCATGTCGTAGGACCGGGCCCCGGGCAGAAAAAGATAATCCACGACGTACCCCGATAACCGGAACGCTTCCGTGACGATACGGGCGTCAATGCCGTAGTGCTCAAGATCTTGCGAGGTATAGGGCCGATAATCTTCCGTCGAGATGCGCACGGTCTTCGCCTGTGCGCCGGCGGCAGCTGAGTAAAGCAGCACCACGGCAAGCAAGACGACAGCGGCACCAGGAAATTTTTCCATACCAAGACACCCGTATCACTATAACAAATGTCGCAATATAGCCCAATTTAGCATAAATGCGGTTAGGCCAAATTGGTCGGCTCCGACGGCCCCGACGGCTCTGTGGGTCGGGGCTTGGCCGGGCGGGCATTACGGCGCAACTCCTCGATATCTTCCCGTTGCCGGCTGGCCACCGCATGGGCCTGGGGCTGGGCGACGGCATAGGGTTGCGGCCACGATTGCCGGGTGTGATCGTATCTGGCGGCGGCATCAAGGGTGAAATGCGGATCCGCCAGATGCGGTCGGGCCAGGGCGACCAAATCGGCGCGTCCCGCCGCCAGAATTGTGTTGACCTGATCGGCGGTGGTGATGTTGCCCACGGCAATGGTGGGGATGCGGGCCTCGTTCCTGATCTGGTCCGAAAACGGCGTTTGGAACATGCGGCCATAGACCGGTTCCTGGTCGGGCACGGTCTGGCCGGCGGAGACATCGATCAGATCGCAGCCGGCGTCCTTCAACATGCCCGCCGCGGCCACCAGGTCGGCGGCATCCAGGCCGCCAGGCCGCCAGTCCGTGGCGGACAGGCGCACCGACATGGGCCGCTCGTCGGGCCAGACGGCGCGGACGGCGTTGAACACCCGCAGGGGCAGAGCCATGCGGTTCCGAATGGACCCGCCATATTCGTCATCCCGCCGGTTGGTCAGGGGCGAGATAAAGCCGGCCAGCAAATAGCCGTGCGCCATATGGATTTCCAACATGTCGAAACCGGCCGCCAGACCGTATTCCGCCGCCCGTACGTGGGCCGCGACCAGGTCGTCCATATCGCCACCGTCCATCTGGCGCGGCACGGCGCTGTCGGGGAAGTACGGCAAGGGGGAGGCCGCCATGATCGGCCAATTGCCGCTTTCCAAGGGGTGGTCGGGATTTTCCCAACCCAATTGGGTCGAGCCCTTGCGCCCGGCGTGGCCCAGTTGCAGGCAAATTTTGGCGGCGCTGTTGGCGTGCACGAAATCAACGATGCGGCGCCAGGCTTGGCATTGCGCCTCCGTATAGATGCCGGTGCAGCCGGTGGAGATGCGGCCCAATTCATCCACCACCGTCATTTCTGTAAAGATCAGGCCGGCCCCGCCTAGGCAGCGGCTGCCGAGGTGCACCATGTGCCAATCGTTGGGCACGCCGTCGACGGCTGAATATTGACACATGGGTGAAACCACGACGCGGTTTTCCAACGCCATGCCGCGCAGCTTGAACGGCGTGAACATGGGCACGGTGTCGGGATGGGCACCGGCCTGGGCGGCAAACCATTCCCGCATGTCGTCCACCAGGCCCGGATCGCGCAGGGCGAGGTTCTCATAGGTAATCTGTTTTGATCGGGTCAGCATGGAGAAATTAAACTGTATGGGATGCATGCCCCAAAACCGCGCCACCGTCTCGAACCAGGTCAGAGACGTATTCGCGGCATGTTGAATACGCTCCACCTCCTCGCGCCGGGCCGCCTCGTATCGATGGGGTGCGCCCGCAAGGTCATCGCGGTCCGCCTCGCAGGCCTGAAACAACGCGATGGCGTCCTCCATGGCCAGTTTGGTGCCCGAGCCGATGGAGAAATGCGCCGTGTGCGCCGCATCGCCGATCAGCACCACATTCTCGTGCACCCAGCTTTCGCAATGAATATTGGGAAAGGCCCGCCAGGTGGAGCGATTGGTCAACACCTCCGCGCCGCCTAACTCGTCGGCAAACAGTTCCGCCATGAAGGCGGCGGTTTCCGCCTCGCTGGCCCGGTCCATGCCGGCGGCGGCCCAGGTGTCTTCGGTTGTTTCGATGATCAAGGTGGCCAGATCATCCTGATAACGATAGGCATGCACATTCCAAATGCCGTGGCGGTCTTCCTTGAAGATAAATGTGAAGGCTTCCAGGGGCGCCCTGGTACCCAGCCAGACAAACCGGTTGGGCCGGTAATCGATGGCTGGCTTGAACGAGGCGGCGTAGGTGTCACGGACCAGACTGTTAACGCCATCGGCGGCGATCACCAGATCCGCCTCCAAATACGGGGTCAGGTCGGAAATATCGGTCTCGTAATGGATCTCGACGCCGAGACCCTGGGCCCGGCGCTGCAAAATTTGCAACAGGGCCATGCGGCTCATGCCGCAAAAGCCATGGCCGGAAGAGCGGATCACCGCGCCGTTGTAACGTGTGTCGATCTCGTCCCAATAGGCAAAATGATTGATGATCTCGTCATAGCTTTCACCATCGGCATCGCGGAAAAAGCCCAGGGTTTCATCGGAAAATACCACGCCAAAACCAAACGTATCGTCGATCCGGTTGCGCTCATAGACCGTGATCCGGTCATCAGGGTGCTGCTTCTTGGCCAGAATGGCAAAATAAAGGCCGGCGGGCCCGCCGCCGATGATATTGGCTTTCACGCGCTTGGCATCCCTTGGCTTGCACAATATTGTTTTAAGTATAAAACCAATTTTCATGAGACAGAAGCACTTCACCATCACGGATTCCATACTGTCGCGAATTAGGGTAGACTTGTTGTCGTCGATGATTAGGAAAAGCTGTCCATGATCCCTCGTTATTTAAGCGGCGCATGCCTGACGTTATTGTTGAGTCTGCCCGGTGCGGTCCTGGCGGCGGAGGCAAAGGCACCCGCGCCGAATTTGACAGCGTCGATTGACGACCCGATCATCGCTGTTTTGGATGTTCAACAAGTGTTGCGGCGGGCGGCGGCGGCCAAGGGCATTCGCCTGGCCATGGAAGCGCGGCGCAAGGCTTTCGAGGCGGAAATCGCGGCGGAGCGTCAACAGATCCAGGCCGAGGAACAGCAACTGCGCAAACAAAGCACCATTCTCTCGCCCGAGGCGAGTAATGAAAAACGCCGGCTGTTGGAAATTAAGATATCCGATTTCCGGCGCAAGGCGGAACAACGCCGCGGCATCCTGAACCGCGCCTTCACCTCCGCCACGCGGACCCTGCGCAAGGAAATGGCCACGGTTCTGGCCGAAATGATGAAAGAGCGCAAGATTACCCTGACCCTGGCGCGCAAGGCGGTGTTGGTGTTCGACCAGCGTTTGAGCGTGACGGAGGATGTTTTGAAGCGGCTGGACAAGCGTCTGCCGACGGTCAAGGTCGACTTCAAGAGACCGGCGGCGAATTAACCATCCCGCGGCAATAAAACCCAGATGTTGAATAATCGTTGGGCGATCCTTGCCCTTTTGATCGTGGTGCGCCTGGTCATGGGATATCAATTCCAGGCGGTTGCCTCCATGACACCGTTCATGGTCGCCGACCTGGGCCTGGATTATGCCCAGATCGGCACCCTGGTCGGCTTCTACATGTTGCCGGGCATCATCATATCCCTGCCCGGCGCCCTGTTCGGCCGCCGCTACACGGATCTGACCATGGTCCTGTTCGGGGTCGCGGTGATGGCCCTGGGTGGCGTGGTCTCCGGGCTGGCCGATAGTTTCGCCATGCTGGCCTTTGGCCGATTGATCGGCGGCGTCGGCGCGGTGTTGCAAAGTCTGTTCATGCTGAAAATGGTGGCGGAGTGGTTTGACCAGAAATCGGTGACCACGGCCATGGCCATTCTGCTCTCCGGCTGGCCGGTGGGGGTTGCCCTTGCCTTGACCACCATGGCGCCCATGGCCGCGCAATGGGGTTGGCAGGTGGTCATGTATATCTCGGCGTTGAGTTGCCTCATGGCGCTGATCTCGGTCTGGCTCGGTTACCGGCCGCCGCCCGGCGGCCAGGCCCCATCCCGGAGCGGGATCGGCTTTCACATGCCACGGCGGGAGCTGGGCCTGATCTGTTATATCGGTGTCGTCTGGGCCTTTTATAACCTTTCCTATTTTTCCTTTCTCTCGTTCGGGCCGGCCATGTTGATCGAGCGCGGCATGGATGCGGCCACGGCCGGCGCCGCCATCTCCCTCTCCAGTTGGGCCGCCCTGCCAGCCCTGCCCCTGGGCGGGTATCTGGCCGACCGGACCGGGCGGCCGGGCCTGGTCCTGACCATATGCTGCATCATCGCGGCCATGGCGGCCGCGGCCCTGCCCCTGGTTGATCAGCCGTTCATCTTGAGCGCCATGATCGGCCTGTTCGCCGCCGCCCCCGCCGGCATCATCATGGGCCGGGCCATTTTGACCATGTCGCCCGCCAACCGGACCTTGGGCAATGCCATCCTTTACACATTCTTCTATGGCGGCATGGGCCTGGCGCCCGGCCTGGTCGGCTGGTCGGCGGATATCTCGGGCACCGCCGCCACGCCGATCTTCCTGTCCGCCGCCATCCTGGCCCTCACCGCGCCGCTGTTCCTGGGACAATATCTTTTGGCGAAGGACTAAACCGCATCCGGCCCCTTATCAAAGGGGGCGATGTCCCGGTCGTCGGTCAGCAGGTGGATCAGGGCCGGGCCTGAATGGGCCAGGGCGCCCCGCAAGGCATCATCAAAATCCGCCGTGCGTTCAACGGTCCAGGCGGCACAGCCATAGGCACGGGCCAGGGCGGCGAAGTCGGGACTGGTCAATTCCGTGCCGTAGGCGTGGTCGGGGCCGAACCGTTGGCGCTGGCCCTCCAGGATGGAGCCATGGACGCCATTGTCGCAAACCACCACCACCAGATCGATATTCCGTTCCACCGCCGTGACCAGCTCCTGCCCGGTCATCATGAAACCGCCGTCGCCGACAAAGGCGATGGCCGGGCTGCCCGGCACCGCCAGGCGGGCCCCGATGGCGCCGGGCACGCCGTAACCCATGGCCCCCGATGCCGGGCCGGCCTGGGTGCGTGGCGCCGTGAAGCCATGATAGCGGTGTACCCAACGGGCAAAACTGCCGCCATCGGTGAGTATGATGGTGCCGGCGGGAACCCGGTCATGCAACGAGGCCGAAATCTCGGCCAGATCCACCGCCCCGTGAACGTTGACGCCGCCCGGTTTGATGCTTTGTCCATGGGCTTCGTTCAGGCCGTCGCGCCAAGTGGTTGAGCCGGGCTGCAAACGCCCCGCCAGGTCGAGGCAGGCATCCTTCACATCCGACAAGACCGGCAAAAAGGGCTGGCAATTGGCCAGGACATCGCCGTCCGGGTAAATCTGTATCAGGGGCTGATGGGCATGGGGCAGGGCGCCGTCCTCGGACGTGATGCCGTCCATGCGGCTGCCCACGGCGATCACCAGATCGGCATCGGCAAGGGCCTGACGCTGATAGGGCAGACGGTTGATTTCCATATGGCCGGCATAGGCGGGATGATCATTGGGGAAACAATCCTGGCGCCGATAGGCGGTCATGACGGCGGCGCCGGCGGCTTCGGCAAACTTGGCCAGTGCGTCATGGGCACCATCGTACGAAACCATTTCGCCCGCGATGATCAAGGGCCGCTCGGCCCGCTGGATCATTGCCGCGGCCTCGGCCAGGGTGGTTGGATCGGGCGCCACCCTGGCGCGGGGCCGGGGGCTGGGAATCGCGGTGTCGCGGACCGGGCCGTCGGTCAGGTCGCGGGGCAAAATGACCACCACGGGACCGGGCCGCCCGGCCGTTGCCAGGGCGATGGCGCGGGCGGTGACGGCGGCGATCTGTTCGGAATTATTGGGCTGCAGCACGGCCTTGGCGATGGGCGCGAACATGGCGGCCTGATCGATTTCCTGAAACGACTCCTTGCCTTGGGACGTGCTGCGCACATGCCCGATGAACAGCAGCATGGGCGTGCTGTCCTGCTTCGCCGTATGGACACCGATGGCCGCGTTGGTGGCGCCAGGGCCCCGCGAGACGAACAGCGCCGCCGGCCGGCCGCTGAGCTTGCCATAGGCTTCCGCCGCGAAGGCGCCGCCGCCCTCGTGGCGCGTGGTGATCAGGCGGACTTGATTGCGGGCCCGGCGCAAGGCCTCCAGCACGGCCAGAAAACTCTCGCCCGAAACCGTAAAGGCGGTATCGACGCCATGTTCGATCAAGGTTTCGACCAGCACATCGCCGCCCGTCACCACCGCGGTTGTTACATCATTCATGGCCCGACATTGCCTTAAGGCGGGCGCCCTCACAAGGCCCGAAATATGTGCTAGCTTGTGTCCAATCATGGAGGCCAAGCATGCCAGACCGACCTACCACCCGACCTACTGCCGTTGCGACGCTACAGGAAGACAACGACCGGGTTCGGGTCACCGAATTCCGCTTCGCGCCAGGGGCCGAAACCACGCCCCATGTGCATCAATGGGATTATGTGGTGGTGCCCCAGACGGACGGTGAATTGCTCATCATTGCGCCAGACGGATCGGAAACCCGGGCGCCCCTGACCAGGGGACAGTCATATTATCGCCCCGCCGGGGTCGATCATAATGTGATTAATGGGGGCGAGGCGGAGGTGGTCTTTATCGAGATCGAGATGAAGGCCCATCCCATCCCCCCCATCGCATAAGCCGTCAATAGAAGAGAGTAGGAACTGGCAGCATGAAATTCCTCGGCAACGGCATTTCCATGGAGTACGAGCTGTTCGGCCCCGAGGGCGCGCCGACGGTGGTGGTCAGCCATTCGCTGGCTTCCTCCCTGATCATGTGGGCACCGCAACTGCCGCCCCTGGCCCTGAAATTTCAGGTGCTGTGTTACGACACCCGCGGCCACGGCGGCACCGCCGCCCCGGCCGGGGAATACAGCCTGGACATGCTGGGCAACGACGCCATGGCCCTGATGGATGGCCTGGGCCTGCACCAGGTGCATTGGGTGGGCTTGTCCATGGGCGGCATGATCGGCCAGAACATCGCCCTGCGCGATGGGGGCCGTTTCAAAAGCCTGACCTTGTGCGATACTTCCGCCCATATGCCGCGGGAAGGCCGGGCCAGTTGGGACGAACGCATCGGTATCGCCGCCGAACAAGGCATGGCGCCCCTGGCCGATCCAACCATGGAACGCTGGTTCACCCCCGCCTATTTGGCGACCGAGCCGTCGTCCGTGGATGCCATCCGCAAACAGTTCCTGGCCACCAAACCGGCCGGCTTCATGGGCTGTTGCCACGCCCTGAAGACCCTGGATTATATCGAGCAACTGCCCGGCATCATAACCCCCACCATGATCATCGTCGGCGCCGAAGACATGGGCACGCCCGTATCGGCGTCCGAGGCCATGCGGGAACGCATCCCCGATGCCCAACTGGTGGTGCTGGAAGAGGCGGCGCATCTGTCCAACATCGAGCAGGCGGAAAGTTTCAACGCGGCCATGATGGGATTTCTAAACGCGCAATAGAAGCCTTTGCTTATATCCCCTAGGATGGCGGCGCGGCGTTTCGCCACTCTTACCCTGAGCGTGACCCTATAGGAGGCTTGAAAGATGAAACCGGAACAGATCCTCTCCCACGCGCCAAAAGTCCTGCGCCAGGAACAGCGGGAATTTTATTTCGAACACGGTTACCTGCAGCTTGAATGCTTCATCGGCGCCGACTGGCTGGACCGCCTGTGGGCGGTGACCGACCGCCTGATCGCGGAAAGTCGCAGCCTGGATACCTCCAACAAAGTGTTTGATCTGGAACCAAACCATACGGCGGACAACCCACGCCTGCGCCGCATTTCCCAACCCGTGCAACTGGACCCGGTGTACGAGGAATTCGGTCTGCGCGGGCCCATCGTGGATCTGGCCGAGGATCTGGTGGGCCCGGACGTTAAATTTCATCATTCCAAGCTAAACATGAAATGGTCGGGGGGCGGCGAAGAGGTGAAATGGCACCAGGACATCCAGTTCTGGCCCCATACCAATTATTCGCCCTTGACCATCGGGTTATATATGGACGACGTGGATGATGAAATGGGCCCCATGGGGGTCATTCCCGGCAGCCATAAGGGTGAGATCTATGACCTCTATGGCAAGGACGGCAACTGGGCCGGCGCCCTGGACGACGGCGACCTGCCCCGCGCCTCATTGGACAAGGCGGTCTGGCTGAAGGGTCCCAGGGGGTCCATCACCATTCACAATTGCCGCATGCTGCACGGCTCCATGATCAACAGCTCCACCCGCGACCGGCCCCTGCTGCTGCACACCTACGCCTCCGCCGATGCCATGATCATGGCCGACAGCGTGGTCACCGGGGTCAAGCACACAGAGCAAATCATTCGCGGCCAGCGGGCCAAATGGATCCATTTCGACCCCGAACCCTGCCTGAACCCACCGGACTGGTCCAAGGGCTATAGCTCGATCTTTGCCTTGCAGCAGGAAGAGGCGGCGGAATAGGCAGGCCGATCACCGTTCGGGATTTTGCCATCGCGTCGGCGCACGCGCCTAACTGAAAACGCCCATAACGCACCTCTATGGGTCCCAATTAGGGACGCTGGTATTACGCGATGTATTAACCCTTCGTTTATGGCGATCTGTTGTTATGGCAGTGGTGAATGGTTTTTATGACAATGGAGCAAACCTGGGATGTTGCCCTGGTTAAAAGCAGTTCTTCTGGCCTCGCTATTGGGCGGCGTCGC
The DNA here is from genome assembly GCA_046582635.1 of Alphaproteobacteria bacterium. Classification (GTDB taxonomy): domain Bacteria; phylum Pseudomonadota; class Alphaproteobacteria. The sequence goes on along the minus strand of JAYGEA010000014.1, from coordinate 1,170 downwards.
CCTGCAGGGCGCCGGTTGCACCGCCGTGGCGGTGAAGTTGGTGGACGAGGTTGACGCCACGGTCTCCAAGCTGTCGCAGTCGGACTGCGCCATGGTCCGGGTGATCCACGGCATGGACGTTTGCCGCAACTCCGGCAGCCAGGCCGTGCTGCCGGCGGCCTATTGCTACCGCACCCTGGGCGGCGTCGACTGCTACGACCGCGCCGACCCCGGCGACCGCCCCATCATCCGCCAGGCCACCCGCGCCACGGCCGGGGTGAAGTAGGGCGGACGTATTCGGGTACCGTGCTTTCCTGCACGATTTTCCCCCTTTTTTGACGAGCGAAAGAGCAGTTGCGTCGCCAGAGCACACTTGGCCGCGTTCTAATCTAATTTGAAATGGGATTTTTGTGGAGCCGAGCGGGGAATAATCCTCACCACCAAGAACGCCTGAATTCTGCAAATTTCCGACACTTCGCACGGATCAATGTGTACCAGTTATGTGACCCGGTTCCAAGGACCTTTTATTGCAAGAGCGGATTGCGGTGCGATTTTATTAAACGTTTACCTTCGTTAAACCCGCGTACGGCTAACGCGCATTTAAACCGACTTTCAACGCTCTTCTGGTGGGCCCTGAGGGAAGAGTTCGTGGAGCGCAACCCAGCCCAAGGTTCAGAAATGGTTCGCCCGTTTTTTAAAAAGTTCTGTAGCAGCCAGGAAGAAAACCAGCTTCCATTCCTTCCGCCACAATTTCCGCGATGCGCTTCGAGAGGGTGGCGTAGGCAGAGATGCCGTGCTGGCGCTAGGCGGCTGGACCACAGGCGGAACAGAAGAAAATTAGGGCACGGGATTACAGCCCAAAACGCGGGCTACTGAGATCGCCAAGATCCGATACGACGGCCTGGACCTTTCCCATTTATATTTGCAACCGATTGCAAAAAGCGTTCCCCAGAGAATGAGTAAAACTAGGTCATCACATGCCGATGAAATTGTTGAAGAGCCTCGCGAGGCTCCCTCTGACACTTGATTAAGTTTCTGGGATAAAGTGATTATTGAAAGGCCCTGCTACTTCCGCTTTGCCTCCAACTTCAAGCATTATATAAAGAAATCATTAGATCGTCAATGACCCAGGCTGTGTAAAAACGTGATGGGTGTTATGATTCCTCATTGAATCGGATGAGGTTTCGCATG